>JAKBCJ010000276.1 GCA_021807975.1 Pseudomonadota bacterium
AATCGCCGACCCGCTGCCGCAGTCCGGATCTGCACTTAAGAAGTGCCGCATCCAATGGCGTTATCGCGATTGCGGTATCGAGATCAGTCGCTGCATGAGCGAGATCATTCGTTTGAATACGGAGGCGGGCATCCAGAAGAGCTATGGCGGGGGCTTCCGGTGCCATGGCGCGGGCCGCTGACAACAGCGGCGAAGCTGCCCGATGGCGCCCGTCATCAATGAATTTGGAAGCCTGACCCAACAGGATATCGCACGATGCGACCGTCTGAAGACCTGCCACCGCCCGGGCTCCTCTCGTTTGTGCTAAAATGGCCATAGCGGAGTGGCGTCTGGTCAGCTGACCGCGACGATGATTCCATCCGCACGCAATGGCTAGGCCGTCAATCCGGCCAGTACTGCCTCATTCACCGAAATCAGAAAGTCGAGATCGGGAGTTTCGCTATGCATTGCGCGTTGCATCGCCAGGTTCAACGAAGCGATCCCGGCCCGCAGTTCCGCCGGAAGTATATTTCCCGGATCGCTGATAACCGCTTGCACAGCCAGCCACAGACGACGGTTATCGGCGACAGCCTTCACTTGCTGGATGAAGTCGCCGAGCTGCGCGGCCCGCAAGGCGTTGATCACCTCCCGGAACATATCGGCCTCGACATCTCGTTGCGACTTATAACCGGAAGCCGCTCGGTAGGCCTGAATGGCGTGGTTAGGGGCTGACATCGCGATAAATTCCCTTGCTTCCAGCTTATAGCGCCGGGAGGTTGATGGTTTGCGTCAGGACCTTGGTAGAGTGCGTCGGGATCGTGGGAACATCTGATTCCGCATTGGGGCGGACGCCTTGATGTGGCATTGAAAGCCGCGATAGCGACCGGGGCCCGGGCTAAACTGAGCCTCCGGTTCGTCGCGCCCGGGGCCTTCCGGCCAAAGACGGTATATAGATCCCGTTGAAATGGGTTACTTGAACAGGCTGAGCAGAGACTGAGGTGCCTGATTTGCGAGTGAAAGTGCCTGGGTCCCCAACTGCTGCCGAATCTGCAACGATGTGAGTTTGGCCGACTCCTGTGCCAGATCGGCATCGATCAGCGATCCAAGACCTCCGTTCAGCGAGTTTATCTTGTCGCTATTATAAGTAGTCTGGTTGTTAACGTAGTTGATCGAGTTACCGATGCTGTTCAGTTCCTTGCCGACCGATGTCTGCTGAGTCATAAAGGCGCCCGTCGTCGTGATAAGGGCAGCGACGGTGCTGGCTCCATTGAGCTGCGTCGATGTAAAATTGATCGCCGAATAGACCGCCGAACCACTGAAGGACGCTATACCATAGGAAGATCCATTTTCATTACGGGCGACGGCGACACGGCCGAATGTGCCACTGCTGCCGGTAATATCGCCGATCAAATTCCTACCGTTGTAGTTGGCGTCCTGGATGAAAGTCTTCACGTTGGAAAGCATCGAGGTATATTGCTGTTCGTAGTTCGTGCGATCGGTGCCTTGCACGCTGCTGTCGGAGAGTTTTACCAGCACATCGCGCATACTGCCCATCATGTTGGAGATGTTGTTCAGACCGGATTGTGTCGTCGAAAGCAGCCCTTGGACATTACCCAGTTGCTGGTTAGCACTTGTCAAGGCGCCAACGGTTGAGCGGATACCTTGCGCGATGGCATAGGCGGCCCCGTCGTCGGTCGAATCGGCGACGCGGTAGCCAGTGGAAATCTGCTTCTGCGTAGCGGCTAGTTGCGCCTGAGTGGCCTGAAGCGACTGGAGGGCGACCATCGCACCCATATTGGTGTTCACGGAATTTATCGGCATAGTCTTTTCCCTTTCAGCTAGAGAGCACGTAGGCTTGCTTCTGCTCGCGGAATGGAGCTATGACGAAAGAAAGTTAAGAAATCGTAAACTAAACACGCTATTTCATGCAGTCGGCGGGTTTTTTGGGTGCCGGTCCACTTTGGGGTAAGGTCGGCGCACTGCCCGGGGCTTATGGATTTAGCGTCCACGCCGAAAATCTCTAAGGTCGGGGTTCGCGGCGGATAATGCTCCTGTCGGCCGTTGGAGAATGGTTTCCTTCGGCAGTTTAATTTGCAATTCGTCGGAGAGAGGGCAAATCGGATACGACCTCGTTAGGAAATAACGCATGCGCCGTCGCAATCTGATCGGAGGAGTTGCCGCGGCAGCGCTGACATCGCCAGCTTTTGCGGGAGAAAGTACAGTCCTGCCCGAGGAGTTACCCAGCGGGGCCAGACAGGTGCTGCGCTTCGTCAATTTGCCGGATAAACGTCGTATGTTGGAGCTGTCGATACGCCCACCCAACTATGAGACGCCAGTCGATGCTTTCTCCGAAGCCGTGACGCCGAACGAGCGATTTTTCGTCCGATATCACCTGGACAGGGTCCCGACAGCCGACGATATGGACGGCTGGGCGCTGAGGATCGACGGCGATGCAGTCTCGCGGCCACTACAGCTCAAAATGAGCGACCTGCTGGATATGCCGTCCACCGAGGTGTTGTCGGTTTGCCAATCCGCCGACTACCGGCGTGGACTGTTGCAGCCGCATGTCGCGGGCTTACAATGGGGTGAGGGTGCGATGGGCGCCGCTCTATGGCGTGGACCTTCGTTGGCTCAGGTCCTGCAACGAGCCGGCTTGAAGCCCGACGCCCTGGAAATTTGGACAAGGGGGGGGGATAGCTCCACGATCCCGGGGGTTCCACCCTATCAGAAGAGCATTCCGATCCAAAAGGCCCTGGACACAAATACCATTATTGCCATTTCCATGAATGACGCTCCGCTTCCTGTTCTGAACGGCTATCCAGCACGGCTTGTCGTACCGGGTTGGGTCGGAACGTATTGGATGAAACATCTCACCCACATCCAGGCCAGCACTAAACCGTTAGTGAATTTCTGGATGTCCGATGACTATCGCGTACCGAATGGGTCGGCTTCCCATGCACATAACTTCCCGTCTCAGGCAACCAAAGACACAGCCCCAATCACGGAATTGGCCGTGAATTCGCTCATCGCGGACCCGCTGGAGGGCCACGAGGTGGATCGATCCGGTTTCAGTATCCGGGGCGTTGCTTGGGACAGCGGCGCTGGGATCAATCGCGTCGAGGTCTCATTGGACGGGGGCCGCACCTGGCAAGACAGCCTGCTCGACCGGCCGCTCGGTCCTTACGCGTTTCGGCGGTTCAGTCTTCTGGCTGGATTGCTCAGGCCAGGACGCTATCGGCTCCTGAGCCGGGCGACGAGTATGTCAGGGGAAACCCAGGGAATGTCGCCAGAACGAAGGGCAAGCGGCTATAACAACAATGTCCCGCAGGGCATTCCGGTCGTGGTGACATGATTTGCCGTTACGCGATCCTGGCGGCACTGGCCTTTTCCGGCCGCGCCCTGGCGGGAGACCCGGCCCTTAAGGCAGCCCCGGGCGCGGCTGAGACGCTGGCGACCTGCTCAAACTGTCATTCGACGGCGTATATCGTCATGAACAGCGTGTTTCTGTCGGCGGACGACTGGCGAGCAGAGGTGTCGAAGATGCGCACGGTGTTCGGTGCATCCATCGATGCTCATACGGCGGATGAGATCGCTGCGTATCTCGGACAATACTACGGCGTGGCGGCAACTCGGTAGCCGACGCTTCGACCCGTGGCGGAGCCGGATGCTGCCACGGGCCGGGGAAGAATTTTAGCGGGTCGGCTTGGGCGGTGTCTGGGTGTAGTCGTAAAAGCCCCGTCCAGTCTTGCGGCCGTACCAACCGGCCTCAACGTATTTTACCAGCAGCGGGCAGGGGCGGTATTTGCTGTCGGACAAGCCTTCGTAAAGCACCTGCATAATCGACAGGCAGGTATCCAAGCCAATGAAGTCGGCCAGTTCCAGTGGCCCCATCGGGTGGTTGGCGCCCAGCTTCATCGACGTATCGATGGCCGAAACGGAGCCGACACCTTCATAAAGTGCGTACACCGCCTCATTGATCATCGGCACCAGAATGCGATTCACGATGAAAGCGGGAAAATCCTCGGAAACCGCGCTGATTTTTCCAAGTTTGGCGGCCAGATTCTTAACCGCCTGGAAAGTGGGCTCATCGGTGGCGATGCCGCGGATGATTTCCACAAGCTTCATGACCGGAACCGGGTTCATGAAATGCATGCCAATGAATTTTTCCGGCCGGTCGGTGGCCGCACCCAGACGGGTGATGGAGATCGACGATGTATTGGATGCAACGATACAGGAAGGTTTCAGCTTCGGGATCAGCTCTTTGAAAACCAGGCGCTTAACGTCTTCCTTCTCCGTCGCGGCTTCGATAACGAAATCTGCATTGCTCAGCGCGCCATAGTCGGTCGATGTCTTCACCAACGCGAGCGCCTCGTCGCGCCGATCGGACGATACAATAGAGCGATTGACCTGGCGTTCCATGTTCCGAGCCATGATGGTCATGGCTTTGGTCAACGCGTCTGGCTTGATATCGACGATCGTGACTGGCAAGCCCGCCAGAGCGCAGACATGGGCAATACCATTCCCCATCTGCCCGGCCCCGATGATACCAACCGTTCGGATATCCGGCGGCTCGGCAATCATGGGGGCCATCCCATTAGCGGGCTTGACGTCGATGTCCATTCAGGAGCGCTCCAGTTCCGCTGCCAACTCCGGCAACGCTGTAAAGAGATCAGCCACCAGGCCATAATCGGCGACCTGGAATATTGGCGCTTCCTCATCCTTGTTGATCGCGACGATGACCTTGCTGTCCTTCATGCCGGCGAGGTGCTGAATAGCCCCCGAAATCCCGACAGCGACATACAATTCCGGCGCGACAATTTTCCCGGTCTGACCGACCTGGAACTCATTGGGAACGAAGCCGGCATCGACAGCCGCCCGCGACGCCCCGACCGCGGCACCAAGCTTATCGGCAATAGGGTCGATCAGCTTGAAATTTTCACCGTTCTGCATACCCCGGCCACCGGAAATCACCACCCGGGCGGCGGTCAGCTCCGGACGTTCGCTCTTGGACAATTCGGCCGAGATGAACGTGGACAAGTTCGGCATATCGCCGACGGCAAGGTTTTCGATAGCCGCGTTACCACCATCCGCGGCAACGGGATCGAAGCTGGCGGCGCGAACGGTGATCACCTTTTTCGGGTCGGACGACTTGACTGTCGCCATGCCGTTCCCGGCGTAGATCGGCCGGACGAACGTGTCAGCGTCCACTACGGCGGCGATATCGCTGATCGGCTGCACGTCCAGAAGCGCCGCGACGCGCGGCATCACGTTCTTACCGACGGCCGTGGTTGCCGCGAGAAGGTGAGAATATGCAGGAGCAAGGGCGACCAGCAATGCCGAGGTCGGCTCTGCCATCGCATGGTCCAGGGCGGCGTGTTCGGCAACAAGGACCTTACTGACGCCCGGAATTTTCGCCGCGGCGGCGGCTGGCCCGCTTAGGTCAACACCTGCAATCAGGACATGTACATCGCCGAGGGCAACAGCGGCGGCAACGGCGCTTCGGGAAGGCTGCTTGATTCCAGACGCGTCGAATTCAAGGAGTACGAGGCTTGTCATCGTTAGATCACCTTCGCTTCAGTCCGGAGTTTGCTCACCAGTTCCGCCACCGACGCGACCTTCTGGCCAGCCTTACGCTTCGCCGGCTCCTCGACCTTGATCACGGTCAACCGGGGCGTCACATCGACGCCCAGATCTGCCGGCTTCATCGTCGCAATCGGCTTTTTGCGCGCCTTCATGATATTGGGAAGCGATGCGTAACGCGGCTCGTTCAACCGCAGGTCGGTCGTCACGATCGCCGGCAGGCTGAGCGAAATTGTCTCCAGACCGCCATCGACTTCCCGCGTCACGGTCAGCTTGTCGCCTTCGACAGTCAGTTTGCTGGCGAAGGTACCCTGAGACCAGCCAAGCAGGGCGGCGAGCATCTGTCCCGTCGCGCTCATGTCATCGTCGATGGCCTGTTTGCCAAGGATGACGAGGCGGGGCTGTTCCTGTTCGACAATCGCCTTCAGCAACTTGGCCACAGCCAACGGCTGGAGATCGGCGTCGCTTTCAACCAGAATTCCGCGATCGGCGCCCATAGCCAGAGCGGTTCGTATGGTTTCCGCGCATTGTGCCACGCCCATCGAAACCGCGATAATTTCTGTCGCCGCTCCCTTTTCCTTGAGCCGCACGGCTTCTTCGACCGCGATCTCATCGAACGGGTTCATCGACATTTTCACGCCGGCAGTCTCGATTCCGGAGCCGTCGGACTTCACGCGAACCTTCACGTTATAGTCAACAACCCGTTTGACGGGGACAATTATCTTCATGGGAAACCGTATCGCTTCCTGGGGACGCTGTTGAACACATATCTAAACACCGGGTACCGTCATGGTTCCAGATGTTGCCAGTTCGCACCTGCGAGAGGGCGCCGGACCATATTGGCGGGGTTCTGCCCTGTCAAACGCGCGGGACGAAAAAAGCGAAATAGCAGGTCAGGAACGCAAAAGGCTCATGAGGATAATAAACAGAAGGATCGTCATGCCCTGCAAAATCACGCGCCATTGCATAAGCTTGTTGGAGCGGCGGGGATTCGTCTCCCGCA
>JAKBCJ010000277.1 GCA_021807975.1 Pseudomonadota bacterium
TACGCCTGCCCGCTCACCGCCGCGGCGATGTTGAGCCCGAGCGAGATCACCGACTCTATATAAGTACCGATGCCGGGGGTGGTGTCGTGGATACTGCCTCCGCCGCCGGCATAGACGGTGACCTGCGTCGGATTGCCGGCGACCGGATTGGCGATCGTGACTGTGATGTTCTGCCGGTTGGACGGCGCCTGTGCCGCGATTTGCAGCGCCAGGCTGGACTGGGTGTCGGACTCGATGGCCTGCTGGTCGTCAATCGCCCCGCCCGCGGCCCGCAGTGCGGCTGCATGTTCGTTCCATCCCACCGCCTCGTTCAGCAGCGGTTGACCGACCGTGTTCAGCCACTGGATATCCATGTTGAAGTTGTCGGTCACGAACGACGTCGCCTGCATCTGCTGCACGGCCGTTGCATACAGGAAGTCGGCCAGCCCTGCGGTGGAGGCGAACCGTATCTGTGTTCCGTCCGCCAGTTGCAGCCCGAGGTTGACGCCGTTGGCCGTTGTTTCCAGCACCGGAAGCTCGGCCAGCAGGTTGGTGATGCTGGTGTCGGCGAGTTCGGTCGGCTGGCCGCTGCCCGGATCGACCGAGACCAGTTCGATCGGCGCGCCATAGCTGCTGGACATCGCGTTGGCGAAGGCCGCGAACTCCGCCTGCGATGGCGCGGCGGCGCCGATGGCGGCATACGTGCTGGCCATGGTGGATCGCGCCTCGGACGAGGCGGCCGCAGCTATGGCGACACCCGACAATTATCGAATTGTATGGCACGCAGATCACCCTGATAGATACAGCGAGCAATCTGATCGGACTGTACTAGCAATGAATAGGCGCCGCCCAGTGCCGTAATCGCACATGCCTTTAATCGGACCGTGATTGAAAAACTTGTGGCGAAGTAGAACATTTCAGTGGTTCAACCTGCCGCGCCTTCGCATCATGGCGAGAGATATACTGGCAGCTAGCCATATTATCCGGAATTTTCAGCGCCAACCATACGGGAGTAAAAAAATACGAACATATTGCATAAGGTGAATAGTCATGCCCAATAGACCAAGTCATAAGCACGTCCCCATTCGGGAGCGGGTCCTCGCGGTCCGCGCGTGCGCTTCCTTCCGTTTTTTCGCCTACCGCAAGCATCTGTAAGCTGTTTGGGAAGCGTCCAGTGACAACAGTCCATCCCGCCGGCAAGCCTGCCATTTGTCCACTTAAACGCGGAAGGGTGGCGGGGCAAACCGCCTCGAAGGTACTGGGGCTGGAACCACAAGCACTTATCGATGCACAAGTACCGATCACGGCGACAATTGCGTAGCATAACCTCAAGCAAGGCAGGTTTACCGAGAGATTTTTCTTTATTGCGTATAAGCGACATTTTTCGGACATTTTTACCCCACTTATCAATGCACAAGTACAACATGATAGTTGGCAGGATTGCCAATAATCGTTGTGGCGCTCGATTTGTAGAAATGCGTATTGACGCCATTGCTGCCGGGATATTGATCTATCAACGTCATATTACCGGCACTGTCAAACCCTTCGAATATGCCGACGTGCGATGTTACGGTTGAATTGAGATACGTACCGCTGGCGCCGAACGTCGCGACGACCGTACCAAGTGGCGTGTCGGGTGTGACCGCCGATCCCTCAACCCAGCCCGCGGTCCGTCCTATCGACGGGTCCACTGCCTGAATGAACGCAACGCACCACGGTTGACCGTCGAGGGGGCTGTAAAAGAATTGGGCTATGTATTGGTTTGCGTTCGGGATGACCTGTGGCTGAACGGAAGCTCCATTGCCCGCCGCCTCCGCGGTCCCAAGCAGGCTAAGATCTCCCGGGAACGACAAAATATCGTTAGCGACGCCCTCCGCCGTAGCTGGTGGACCAGGCGCCGGCGAGGGCGGTGAAAATCCCTTCACGAGAACATTTTCCCGTTTCATTCATGAGCTTCGGTTCTTGAAAGGCAGCCGACTACGGTAGAGGATTGCACGCTTTCGAGACAGGCCCCTGATATGGGATATAGGTCGATCCGGTCCAAAGCCAGTAACTCGTTGTTTCTTTGACGATTTTTTGGCACTCCTCTTCGGTGAGCCCTGGCGGATTTCCATAGTACATTTTACCCAGGTACATGCCCGGCGTGTCGTTATGCAGCGCCATAACCGGCTTTCCTCCGGCTCTAACGTCGAAATCGGGTAACGTGCGCGATGGTTGATCCAGCACCTTGGTAATCTTTCCATCGTGGATGTAATAAATCCTGATCCAATAGACGGATGCGCTCCCCCAGAGTGTGATCAGTGTCTCACCGTTGCTGAACGCACCCAAGAAACCATCGCCCTTAATCACTTCGGAATAGGGCGCTGTCGCCTTACATCCACGTAGACAGGATATCTGCAGGTCAGAGACGAAAATATCGTTCCTGACAACGTCGAGAGCGTATACGGCTCCGCCGATAAACAGTTGTTCAAGGTGGAGAATATGCTCCGCGTTTGCGGCGGCGGGCAAATTCCATCCCAGAATCGCGCAGAGGGAGACGGCCATAAAGGTGTGGAATCGCATTTTGCAGCCTCGGCTTTAATGGGCGATCAAAGCGTTGTGAATGGAATTGTAGAGGCCATTGGCCGTCGCGCTAGCCCCCGCTTGACCTAGATAGGCGGCTCCCGCCTGGAGCGGGCCTGCATAAGCGGAACCGGTGCCGTAGGCCGCGAGGGCGGCGGATAAATTCCCGTTCTGAAGGTCGAGACGATATTGGAGATATGCCGTGCCAACTGCCACGTTGATGGCGGGATCTAAAAGTTGGCTCGGACTGATACCTCCGAATTGGCCAGGATACATACTCTGCATTTGCTTAAGGGCAATAGGCGTGACTTGCATCAGCCCCTCCGGTGTCTGCGGGTCGCTCGGATTAAGGATCGTAGTCGGGTTCATGGAGGACTCTTGCATGGTCATCGCCGTAATGAAGTCGGTGGAAAGGCTCGAGTTGTTATTGGCCGCCACGATAGCCTGGACAGCGGAAACCGACATGGGCGGCCCGCTGACGGTCGCGGCCCCGGCGGAGCCAACGCCGAAAAGCGATCCCAGAAACCACATCGTATCGTTAGCGACGCCCCCCGCCGTAGCCAGGATCGTGTCCCATGTGCTCTGGCCACCGCCGATCCCCGTAGGCAGCCCCCGGCCGCCCCCTTCGGACCAACGGAGGCGATTGTTTCTGCGATCATCATTTTGCAAGACGGCGGCAACCGCATCCGGCAGCTTCCCGCCGGCAGCGTTACGCGCTCGGACTCATCTGATCCAATCCCGGCTCCGGCCGCCGCAGCCGCTTGCGCGCGGGCAAGGATGCCCGCCGCATCGCCGTTTTCAGTATACTGTGCGGCGCCATGAACACCGCCGAAGTCTTACAGGGACACCGCATACACGAAGTCGGCCAGCCCGGCGGTTGAAGAGATTCCATGCCGGGCTCAGGTGGGGTTGCAGGGCGAAATCAAGAGCGTTCCAGTCCCCTGTCCGCGGAGAAAGTGGCGTAATCCTTCGAACGACCCCGAGGGAAAACTGCCTCATGATCGCGATCCAGCGTTGGTGGGATACAGATTCGGGAACCAGCGCTCCGCGACGTCAGCCGGGAAGCCGAGCCGCAGCGGGGCGCGGTGAGACGAAGCCGTCAGCATGCCACGATCGACCAAGGCGGCGGTCACGTTCCTCGCGCCCCGTTCCTCATAACCGGTGAGAGACGGAATCCTGGACCGCTCGACCTCGCCGGCGATCACCGCTTCCCGCAGGACCGCGAAACTGCCGCGCAGCAGACGCTTCGCGCGTATGTCTTCCTCGATATGGATCTCGATACGCCGCAGCAGCGTTTCCAGGTCCAGCAGTCCGCTCATGAAGCGTATCTGGTCAACCGATCCGTCGAGAAAGAATTTGCAGAACTCAATAAGGCCAAGCTGGGTTAGATTTCCCCTTCCGTCGCGATCGCCCTCCCGCGGCCCATCGGCCCGGGCCAGAAGCGCCTTGTACCGCGCCTCGTCACGCGCAAGTCCGCGCGCCACTGACCACAGGCTGGTGCCGATACCAAGCCGCTTGAACAAAGCGTGAGACATCAGCCGCGCGACGCGCCCATTGCCGTCGAGAAACGGGTGAATCCACAGGAAGCGGTGGTGGACCGCGCCCACGGTCTGAATCTGGCGAAATCTGCTCAGCGGCGGGGATCGATATGCGCTATCGAACCGTGCCATGAAACGCGGCAAGTCGTCATGTTCGGGGGGCAAGTGGCGACCGACTTCAACATCGTATTTGCGCCATTCGCCCGGAATGACCGGCAGTTTCTCGCCGGTCCGCCCGTTGGTCACCCACAGCATCTCGGGCGGCAGTCGCGAGCAGAATTCCCGGTGCAGCCACGCAGCATAGGCAGCCGATGCCGGCCATACGTCGGGGTCCCGGCCGGTGTCGATCAGCTTCTGGACGTGGATATGGGCGACCGCTTCCTTCTGCAGCTCCCGCTTGTTCGGTTCGGAGGAGAAATCGTTGGCGAGCGCCCGATCGATGTCGCGCGGATGCGTATCGTGGCCTTCGATCAGATTGGAATAATAGCAATTCATCGACCGCACGAGATCGCCGATCGAGTCGCGCAGGATGGGGTGCAGACGACCGGCAAGCTGGTTGGATTCCGCAATCAGGAAAACGGCTTCATCGTCGAGTGCTTGCGCGCCTTCCGCTGGAACCAGCGGTTCCATTGATGCAATGTCCATGGGCAAAACATATACCGGATTATGTGCCGGTCTGGTAGAGTAGAAAACTCCTGTAGAACGGCCGTTTTATGCCTCTCTCTTGGAAATCTATGCCGGATGGAGTGCCGGTTCCCATGCCGGTTCGACCCCCCTACCCCAGCAACCCCAGCACCGCCTCCGCCGCACACTCCGAAGGCGTCCCAACCGGCGGACGCAGCATCGCCATAGCCTCGGCGGACCCCGCGCGCTGCGCCGCCGCCGCGTCCGCGTCCGACAGCAGGCGGTTCAGCTCCGCCGCCAGACGATCCGGCCGGCTTTCGTATTGCAGCAGTTCCGGCACCACCGCCCGGTCCAGCAGCAAATTCACGATCGAGGCGTATTTTACCTTGATCATTCGCTTCGCCAACTGGTGCGACAGCGGATTGACGCGGTAAGTAACGATCATCGGCACCCCGGCCAGCGCCAGCTCCAGCGTCGAAGTCCCGGACTTCGTCAGCGCCGCCGCCGAGGCCGCGAACGCATCGTATTTCTCCATCGTATCGGAAACCAGGATCGGGCGCACCGGCCAGGACGCGGTGCCTTCGCGCACCACCGCCTCCACCGGCCCGGCCAGCGGCACCACCGGCACCACCGGTTCATGCAGCAGCCGGATCGTTTGTTCCAGAACGGGCAGCAGGCGGGACACCTCGGTCTGCCGGCTGCCGGGCATCACCGTCAGTATCCTGGCATCCGCCGCGATCCCATGCCGCGCCCGGAATCTCTCCGCTACACCCGTATCGGCGCCGCTTTCCAGCACGGGGTGGCCGACGAACCGGGCCGCCAGCCCGTGACGCGCGAAGAACGCAGGCTCAAACGGCAGCAGGCACAGCAGTTCGTCCCACAGGCCGGGGTAGTGCTTCACCCGGTTCTCCCGCCACGCCCAGACCTGGGGGGCGACGTAGTGGGCGCGCTTCAGCCCCGGGGACTGCACCGCCTTCAGCACCCGCAGCGTGAACCCGGGCGAGTCGATGGTGACCAGCACGTCCGGCCGGCGGGTTTCGATATCCGCGACGGTGCGCCGCAGCAGCGCCTTGAGTTCGAATATCTTCGGCAGAACCTCGAACAATCCCATCAGCGCCAGGGAGCGGATGGGGAACAGGCTGGTCAGCCCCTGCGCCGCCATGGCACTGCCGCCGACGCCGGCGAACGTCGCGTCGGGGCGTTGGGTTCGGATGGCCTGGATCAGGCGGGCGCCGATGGCGTCGCCGCTCTGCTCGCCGGCGATCAGGTAGATCAGCGGCATGGGGGATGGCCCTTGATAGTCGTTGCGATAACGATGAGAGCCGCCTGCCCTCCCGTGGTGTCAAAACCGAGCCTGACGCGGCCAGTGGGGATTGTACCGGGTTTACGGGCACAAATCGAGCAGGCAGACGCGTCGTGGTCTTTGCCGGCTGTGGATCCGTCGCGGCGGATGTGCCGCCCCGGTCCGATTAATCCATCGCCGCGTGCGCCTCGACCGGCGCGGCGGAGTTCAGTTTGGGGCGCCTCAGCAGAAGCAGCAGCAGCAGCGACGGCAGCGTGGTGAAAATCATCATCCAGTAATCGTCGATATAGGCGACGATCTGCGCCTGCTGATTGACCAGATGATCCAGCACCGCCGCCCCATGCACATGCATCGGGTTCCATATCTTGCTCACCGCCCCGCCGCCCTGCAACGCTCGGTTGAACGGAGTCACCGCCGCGCCGATGGATTCATGCAGCACCTGGGTGTTGTGCGCCAGCACCGACGACGTCACTGAAACGCCGACCGCCGCGCCGATGTTTCGCAGCAGGCTGAACAACGATGCGCCGTCGGTGCGGTATTGCGGCGGCAGGGTCGC
>JAKBCJ010000278.1 GCA_021807975.1 Pseudomonadota bacterium
AGCCGATTCGCAGGTGCAAGATATGACCGGAAAATCGCCACTCTCGGCCAGCGAGGCGCAACGTAACGCCCTGACCGCTCTCGCGGGGTCGCGTGATCGCGGCGAGGCGGACCGCGCCCGCGCCGTGCTTCTGACGCTGGCTGGCTGGACCAGCCCCAAGATAGCCGAGGCGTTCGGGGTGCGCGACGATACGGTCCGCCTATGGCGCAGCGCCTTCATGGATGGCGGCATCGACGCGCTGAAGGCCAGCGTCGCACCCGGGCCGGCGCCGGTGAAAAGCGAAACCGCCTTGCGCGTCGTTACGCCTCTGCTGGAGGCGCCGGTGGCCGACCGGCGCAACTGGACGATCCCGCGGCTGCGCGCCGAGATCGAAGCGCAGGAAGGCGTTCGCATCAGCCGCTCACAACTATCGAAGGCGTTGCGAAAAAAAAGTTCCGCTGGCGGCGGCCACGGCACACGCTGAACGGCCGTCAGGACCCGGCCGAGATCGAACGCGTCGGGCTGCGTCTGCAACTGCGCAAACAGCAGGCCGAAGCTGGCGACATCGTCCTGCTCTATGGCGACGAAAGCGAGGCGTTGACACACCCCTATCTGGCGCGTGTCTGGGCCAGGTCTGGGGCCGATTTGCGTGTCCCGGCGCCGGGACAGGCCAAGAAGGTGGCACTGCTGGGTTCGCTCGATCACGTCACACGCGAACTCATCGTGCATACCAGCCCGACCAAGCGCAGCAGCGACTTCATCGCTCACCTCGAGCAACTCGACCGGCGATATGGTCCTAAGCCCGGCCAGCCGATCAAGCCGGTGGTGCTGGTCGAGGACAACGGGCCGATCCACACCAGTAAAATGTCGCGTGCCGCGCTTGCCGCCCGCGCGCATTGGCTCACGGTCGAATGGTTGCCGAAATATGCGCCCGAGCTGAACGACATCGAACGCATCTGGCACGACCTCAAGGCACACCATCTCGCACACCAGACGTTCGACGATATTGACGACCTCGACAGGGCGATCCACCAGCCCGTCGGCGAACTGAACACCGAGCGGATGGTTCTTCCGTTGGCCGAACCACGAATCTCTGCTTAGGCCGCAGAAGCTTTTTTTAAAAGCGGCCTCGGCTGCGGGATCCTTTTTCGGGTGCACTGGGCGAGGCTGGAGCCGCGTCAGGCCCAGCTCGCGCAACCATGCACCGATCGTGCGCTCATGCACCTCGCCCGAAAAGCGCCGCTCGACCTTCGGCAGCAGGTCAACGCAGCGCCAACGCACCACCTTGTCCCTTTCCGGGTCGGGCCCCTTGACCACCAGCGCCCCCAACTCGGCCATTTGCGCTTCCGTCAGGTATGGCGCGCGGCCAGGCGCGGACCAGTCCCTCAAGCCTTCGGGCCCCTCGTCGTTGTAGCAGTGCACCCAGTCGCTCAGCGTCTGGCGATCCATGCCGTTGCACGCCGCCGCTTCCGCATGTGGGCGGCCGTCGATCACCATCGCCAGCGGGAGTAGCCGCCACACCTGCGCGCCGTTACGCGACCGGCCCGCCAGCGGGCGCAGCTCGCTGCTCGTGTGCTCTGCCCGTGTGACCTGAACCGCAGTGCCCATATGTGCCCCCGTCATGCGAATCGACGTCTCTGTCAGGGACAGGGAATCAGGGAATTGCGCGGCGGGGAAGCGCCTGCGAGAGTCAATGTCTTCACGGACTGGTATGAGACGCTCTTCGCCCGCCAAACTTCAGCAGCCTAATTCTGCCGCCCCAATAACCCGCGGGCGATCACCTGTGCCTGGATTTCCGCTGCGCCCTCGAAAATCGACAGGATGCGCGCGTCGCACAGCACCCGGCTGATCGGGTATTCCACCGCGTAGCCATTGCCGCCATGCACCTGCAGTGCGGAGTCGGCGTTCGACCACGCCACCCGCGCGGCCAGCAGCTTCGCCATGCCCGCCTCGATATCGCAGCGCTGACCGCTGTCCTTTTGCCGAGCGGCGAAATAGGTCAACTGCCGAGCCAACATCGTTTCGGTCACCATCCAGGCGATCTTGTTGGCGACGCGCGGAAACCCGATGATGGCCTTGCCGAATTGATTACGATCCCGTGCATAAGCCGTTCCCAGTTCCAGCGCGTTCTGCGCCACCCCCAGTGCCCGCGCACCCGTCTGGATGCGCGCGCTCTCGAACGTCTCCATCAACTGCTTGAAGCCCTGGCCCTCGACCCCTCCCAGTAAGTTCGCCACTGGGACTTTGAAGTCCTCGAAGCCGATCTCGTATTCTTTCATGCCGCGATAGCCCAGTACGTCGATGGCGTTGCCGTTCATGCCCTCGGCGGGGAACGGATCCGCGTCGGTACCGCGCGGCTTTTCAGCTAGCAGCATCGACAGCCCGCGGTAGCCGGCTTCATTCGGGTCGGTGCGGACAAGCAGCGTCATCAGGTCGGAGCGTGATCCGTGGGTGATCCAGGTCTTGGCGCCGGTCACGCGATAGAAGTCGCCATCCCGTACCGCGCGCGTCCGCAGGCTGCCCAGATCGGAACCGGTGTTCGGTTCGGTAAACACCGCCGTCGGCAGAATAGCCCCCGAGGCGATCGCCGGCAGCCAGCGCGCCTTCTGCTCCGCCGTTCCGGCGATGCCGATCAGTTCCGCTGCGATTTCAGCCCGCGTGCCTAGCGATCCAACACCGATATAGCCGCCGCTGAGCGCTTCGGAGACGACGCACATCGCGATCTTGCCCAGCCCGCTGCCGCCGTCTTCCTCCCGGACCGTCAGGCCGAACACGCCCATTTCGGCTAGTTGCTTAACCACCGGCATGGGGATCAGTTCGTCGCGCTGGTGCCAGCCCTGGGCGTGCGGGGCGATTTCGGTTGCCGCGTAACGCAGGAACTGTTCGCGGATGGCGACGATGGTTTCGTCCTCGATCCCCGGGTCGCCGAACCGCCCGTCGATCGCGGCAGCGGCCAGGGTTTGCCGGCTGGCATTCAGCGCGGCCGGGTCCGAAAGCCGCGCCAGTACCGGACTGGTCAGCAGCCCGATCGCCAGTTCCGGCGGCAAGCCGATATCCGACGGGCGCACCATCTCCGTCTGGCTGATCGGAATGCCGCCCGCGAGTTGCGCGACATACTCGGCGAAGGCCAGCCGCAGAATCGCCGCTTCCACGTCGGTAAACGTCCCCGCCGCCTCCAGCGCCCGGGCCCAGCGCAGGGCCTGACGCAGCGCCTCGGCATAGGTTGCCTGCCAGGCAAACCCGTGCGCCGGGAGTTGGTGAACATCCACCAGCGCCGCGTCCGGTTTGCCATGACGCGAGACCAGTTGCCCTACCGCCCTGCGGGATGCTTCCATCACGTGTTCCGCCAGCGTCATCGCGGCGCCGCACAGATCCAGCAGTTCGACGGTCGTCGTCATCGTAGCAATCTCCTATCGCTCGGTCGGGCCGGCGACGATGCCGGAATCATGCAGCTTGCCATATTGCGCGGAAGACAAACCAAGCACGCCGGTCAGTACAGCCTCCGTGTGCTCGCCCAAGCGCGGGGCGCGGGCGGCGGGCGGGCGGATGTCGGCACTGAACCCAAGCGGCGAGGCATTGGTCATGATCCGGCCGACGCCGGGCTGATCGACCTCGCCAAACAGTGGGTTCGCCAAGGAGCAGCGCGGGTCCTCATGCACCAACTGGCCGAAATCCTGATATGGTCCCCACAGCACGCCGCTGCCGTTGAACGCAGCGCGGACTTCATCCAGGGCGCGGCGGGCGAACCAGGGCTCCAGCACGGCGGCGATGGCATGTCTCGCTTCGAAGCGACCACCCTCGGTATCCAGGTCCAGGTCCATCATCGGACCGATCATCGCCAGCTTGTCCGTCAGGCCGGTGGCTTTGCCGATCGCCCGCCACTGGCGGTTGGAAATCGCAGCCAACATGATCCGCCGCCCGCCGGCCACGGCGAAATCGCGGCCGAACGCGCCGTAAAGATCGTTACCCATCGCGGGACGGACGGCATTGTTCACCTGCACGTCGGCGATGTAGCCAAGATTGGCGACAGAGCCCAGCATCACGTCCGCCAGCGACAGCGTCACCTCCTGCCCGTGGCCGGTGCGATGGCGCGCACGCTCCGCCGCCAGCAGCCCGGTCGAGAGATACAGGCCGGCGGCAATGTCCCAGGCAGGCAGGACGTGGTTTACCGGCCCGACTCCCGCGGGGCCGGTCGCCAGCGGGAAACCGCCGGCGCAGTTGACGGTGTAGTCGATGGCGGCGCTGCCATCGGGGTTGCCAGTCAGGCGCAGTACGATCAAATCCTCTCGCCCCTGCCGCAGCACATCGTATCCCATCCATTTGCCGGCGGGCAGGTTCGTCAGCAGGGTGCCGGCACCACGGATCAGCGACTGGGCAATCTCCTGGCCTTCCGGCGTGTTAAGCGCGAGGCAGACAGACCGCTTGGCCTTGTTCAGACTGGCCCAGTACAAGCTGGTGCCCCCCGGGGCGAGCGGCCAGCGCGCCGCATCGATGTTGCCGCCGATCGGGTCGATGCGAATCACGTCCGCGCCGAGTTGCGCCAAGGTCATTCCACCGAGCGGCGCGGCGATGAACGCGGACACTTCCACGATACGAAGGTCGGTCAGGATACCAGGCATTGGGTACGTTTCCCGTGTTGTCAGATGGGAGGCAATAGGGTGATGGGTCCGCACCGCCACCGTGACGGCCGGGCGAATCCCGATATGCAGCAGGATAAACGCCCGCCATAGAAAAGCATACGCCCGGCAGCGGCGCGGATCGGCCGCTCGGACTGGTCATTCCCCGAAACCCGGTACAGACTACCTGCGGGAGGACAAAATGACCGAACGAACGCTACGCGGGAAAGCCGTCATCGCCGGGATTGGCGAGACCGACTACTATAAGCACGGCCAATCGCCGGACAGCGAATTCAAACTCGCCCTGAAGGCCATCCTGGCCGCGGCAAAGGACGCCGGCATCGACCCTAAAGACATCGACGGCTTCGCCTCATACTCCAACGACCGCAACGACCCATCGCGTCTCGCCGCAGCGCTCGGCACCAGGCAACTGCGATTCTCCAACATGCAGTGGGGCGGCGGCGGTGGCGGCGTGGCGGCGGCGATAGGCAACGCGGCGGCGGCCGTTCATTCCGGGATGGCCAACTGCGTCGTCGCTTTTCGCGCCCTCGCGCAGGGCCAGTTCGCCCGGTTTGGGCGCGGCACCGGTGCCCCGCTGGCATCCGGCGATGACGCGTTCACCATCCCATACGGTATCATGTCCCCGGCGCAGAAATTCGTCATGAAGGTGGTGCGCTTCATGCGCGATCATGGCGTGACACAAGACGCACTGCGGGCAATCTCCATGGCATCATACCACCACGCCCAGAACAACACGCGCGCCGTCATGTATGGCCGGCCGCTGGATGAAGCGAAATACGATGCCTCCCGCTGGATCGTCGAACCGTTCCATCTGTTCGACTGCTGCCTGGAAAACGACGGCGCCGCTGCCGTGATCATCATGCCGGCAGACCGGGCAAAAGACCTGCCACACAAGGCAAGCTACCTGATGGGCGTGGCCGGCGGGTCCGACCACCGCTGCGCCGCCCCGGTCCACAACGCGCCGAACTATGCCAGTTCCCACTTCGCCACTGTCGCGCCAAATCTTTACGAAATGGCAAAGATAGGGCCGAAGGACATCGGCGTGGTGCAGTGCTACGAAAACTTCACCGGCGGCGTGCTCATGAGCCTGGTGGAACACGGTTTCTGCAAGCCGGAAGAAGCCAACGACCTGCTGCGTCTGGAAAATCTGCTGGCGCCCACGGGCAAGATGCCGCTGAACACCAGCGGCGGCAATCTGGCCGAATGCTACATGCACGGGCTGGAACTGGTTAACGAGGCAGTACGCCAGATACGCGGCGTATCGGTCAATCAGGCGCCGCGCAACGACGCCGTCATCGTCATCGGTGGTCCGATGGTGACACCCGTCAGCTCCTTGATCCTGGGTTCGGAGGCCGCTCTGTAATGTCGTATCTACCCGAAGGCCTGCCCGCGCCGACCGCCGGCGCCGATGGACTGTCCACCCCGTATTGGGACGGCACAAGAAACGAGAAACTGGTCATCCAGTTCTGCAAGGGCTGCAATCACTGGCAGTGGGGCCCGGAATGGATCTGCCACCGCTGCAACAGCTTCGACCTGGACTGGCGCGAGGTTGAAGGCTGCGGTGTCATTTACAGCTACCAGCGCGTCTGGCACCCGGTACATCCCGCGCTGAACGGCCACGGCCCTTATATCGCCGCACTGGTGGAACTGCCCGGCGCCGGCAACGTCCGCATGGTGGGCAACCTGCTTGGCGATCCCCGGCAGCCCGTGCCGATCGGCGCCAAGGTTGAAGCGGTGTTCGAGCATCATAACACCGCCAATCCGCCCTTTACCTTGGTACACTGGCGCTTGATTTAGCGGAACTGGGCGCGGCGTCCGTCCAGGGTAATCGGGTGAATGAGTACGTGACAAACGGCTCGAGTGCAGAATCTATGCGTGTCCTCGATTCGCGGAGCGGGGGACGGCCATGGACGATTCGGCACCAGATGACGGCGCTCTTT
>JAKBCJ010000279.1 GCA_021807975.1 Pseudomonadota bacterium
CTGGTACACCGTATTGTCCCCGGTGCGCCGCGAGGCCAGCCGTAAAGCGGCGATATCAGCCGGCGACATAAAGCCGTAACGGACGCTGCGGCCCCAGAACAGGTCGCCATAGACGAAGTGGCCGGCATCCAGCGACAGGATGACGCGCTTCGGCGGGGCCGGACACGCGAGTGCGCGTTGCAGCTCGGCGAATGCCTCGATGGCTTCGCCGCCGCCGACCGCCAGATTGGTTGCGGGTACGCTCAGACGGGATGGCAGGATCCCCGCTGCTGCCCTGGAATCGCCCAGGATGACAACGTCCCCCAGGTCGCAGCGGTCCAGCATCGCCGCCTTCGCCGCCCATGCGGGATATTCGCCGTCCATGAAGGCCATCGGCATCGTGGCGACCCACACCCAGACAGCAGCAAAACTGAGCAGTGCCGACAGGGCCAGGAGGGCCAGATATCGCATCAAAAGCGGAAATACAGGAATTCGGCGGTGCCGCCGGCACCCAGCAGCCCGATTGTCGCGGCGCAGCCCATTGCCAGGGCGAAGGGCACGGTGGGGCGCCAGCCGAAGCTGGCGGACCGGTCCGCCAGCATGAATTGCCGCGTTGGCGGGGCAAACCAGACGATACCGTAAAGGCCCAGCAGCCAGGCGACAGCGGCGGCGGTATGAATATCGGGATGGAATGACTCCATCCCGTGCAGGCCCGCCATGCCGGACAGCATCGCCATGGCCCCGGCCAGGGTATGGGACCCGAAGATCGCACTCGCGATCAGCACGCAGGCGTAGGTCAGTGCGATGGAGGGCAACGCTGGCAGGGCCGGGGCGTCGGTCAGCCGCCACGCGTGGTTGACCAGCAGAAACCCCGCGTGCAGCAACGCGAACGCCACGAATGGCCAGGCAGCACCGTGCCACAGGCCGACCAGCACCATCGTGGCGAGGATCGGGGCCGCGATCATACCGGCGAAGCCCCTCACCGTCCGCTGTGCCGCCGCGTCGATCGGCAGGCCAAGCCGCCGCCGCCGCCGCAGGATCGCCAGCGTGGCCGGCGCATGGATATTGCCGACCAGAAACCGGGTCAGCGACATGTGCCAGCGCTGCCAGTAGGCGATGACCGACGGCGCCTTATAGGGCTGGTCGAAATTGTCGGGGAACCGCAGCCCCACCATCCAGCCCAGGCCGATCGCCATGTCGGTGTAGCCGGAGAAATCGAAATACAGCATCAGCGAGTAGGACGAAGCCGCCTGCCACGCCGCGAACAATCCCAGATGGGCGGGATCGCCGAAGCCCGCGGACACAACGCCGGCCAGCGGATCGGCCAGCAGGGTCTTCTTCAGCAGCCCGATAATGAAAAACCCGCTGCCAACCGACAGCGCCTCCATCGCCGGGCGCCAGGGTTTGGTAGCGGCGAACTGGGGCAGCATGTCGCCGGGGTTCAGGATCGGCCCGGCCATCAGCGCGGGAAAGAACGCCGCGAACAGCGCATAATCCGCCACGGCAGGCGGCT
This sequence comes from Pseudomonadota bacterium, assembly GCA_021807975.1. Lineage (GTDB taxonomy): Bacteria > Pseudomonadota > Alphaproteobacteria > Acetobacterales > Acetobacteraceae > Rhodopila. The sequence continues at coordinate 1,493 of JAKBCJ010000279.1, forward strand.
TGGTCTCGCCGTCGGCATGGTACACCAGGCAACCGATCTGGGTGAAGGTAAAGAAGCTCAAACCCAGCGGGGTCCGCTGTTCGATGTATTTGAACCAGGCCAGCACGGCGAGGTTGACCGCCAGCCCGGCAATGGTCCAGGCGCGCGCCCGGGCGGAGAGGTGGATGATGTGGAGGAGCAGGAGATTGCCGGTGACGGACAGGATCAGCAACGGCAGAAAGCGGGGCGCACCGGCCGCGTAGAACGCCGCCGATGCCGCGATCAGCCAGGACTTCGCCCATAGCGGCCCGAGGCGGCCGAACAGCGCGAAACCGGCCAGTACCACCGGCAGGAATGCCAGCAGGAACGGGAAATTGTTGAAGCTCACGCGGATCAGGACGCCGCAAGGGCCTGCTTCGCGGCGATCATTCCCGCCAGATCGCCGACGGTGACCAGCCGGTCGATCTCGGCGACTTCGAACTGAATATCGAACCGGCACTCCGCCTCCACCACCACGCTGACGAGGTCCATGGAGTCCCAGGCTGCGAGGTCTTCGAAGCGGGTTCGGGGTGTCGGTTCGATGTCGGTATCGCGCAGGATATAGCGCAGGATGGCGGTGATTTCGGTCAGGGGCCCGGGCACTGCATACTCCCTCGCATTCGGGGTGGCGAATGCGAGGGACGTTACCTGCGACACGCTAACAAACGGTTAACGGCGGTGGCGTTTTTCGCTCGACAGCGGGAAACCGTCATGGCGGGGCGCAGGCCACTTGGGCGTTAAAATCGGGGAGCACAAGCTTTCGGGTTCCCGATGCCATTCCGCATAAGGTGTTGGCGGAAAACGGCTTTATCTATCCGTCATGGCCGGGCGCAGTCCCGGCCATCCGCGCTTCTGCCGTCGGTGCGAAGATGGCCGGGACTGCGCCCGGCCATGACGGTGAGAGGGAGCAGCGGCTTCCAACCAACAGGGCCCGGCATGTCAAGCGGCTCGCTTATCCGCGGCGTCTTCTTACCCGCCCAGCACCGCCCGCAACTCATCCAGCGCTGTCGGATCTTCGATTGTCGGGGGCACCGGGGCGTTCTCCCCGTCCGCGATCCGGCGGATACTGGCCCGCAGGATTTTCCCGGATCGTGTCTTTGGCAGCCGGGCCACGACGCGGGCGTCCTTGAACGCGGCGACCGGGCCGATGCGCTCACGGACCAGGGCAACCAGTTCGGCACAGACCTCGGCCTCCACCCGGTTGGCGCCGGCTTTCAGCACCACCAGCCCGATCGGGGTCTGGCCTTTCAGTTCGTCCTTGGCGCCGATCACCGCGCACTCGGCGACATCCTTGTGGGAGGCCAGAACCTCCTCCATCGATCCGGTGGACAAACGATGGCCGGCGACGTTGATGATATCGTCGGTGCGTCCCATCACCCAGACATCGCCGTCGGCATCCACCGAACCCGCATCGCCGGAGCGGTACCAGCCGGGGAAATCGGACAGGTACGATGTGCGATAGCCCTCATCGTTCTGCCACAGAGTCGGGCCGCAGCCGGGGGGCAGCGGCAGGCGCAGCGACAGGTTGCCGGTGGTGCCGGACGGCAGCACATTTCCGTCGTCGTCCAGGGCGTGCAGGTCGTACCCCGGGCACGGGCGGCCGCCACTGCCGGGCTTGAACGGAAACAGCCCGAACTGGCGGAACCCGGCGGTGATCGGCCAGCCGGTTTCAGTCTGCCACCAATGATCGACCACCGGCTTGCCCAGCAATTCCGTCGCCCAGATGCCGGTGGGGGGGTCGCAGCGCTCGCCCGCCAGATACAAGGCTTCCAGGCTGGACAGGTCGTGTTCGCGGGTCAGCTTGCCCTCGGGATCGATCTGCTTGATGGCGCGCATCGCGGTGGGCGCGGTGAACAGCACCTTCACCTTGTGCTGGGCGATCACCCGCCAGAACGCCCCCGCATCGGGCGTGCCGACCGGTTTGCCCTCATACATCACCGAGGTGCAGCCGCGCAGCAGCGGCGCATAGACGATGTAGCTGTGACCGACGACCCAGCCCACGTCCGATGCGGTCCACCACACGTCGCCGGCATCCAGCCCGTAGATCATCTTCATGGAGTTCCACAGCACCACCGCATGGCCGCCATTGTCGCGGACCACGCCCTTGGGGCGGCCGGTGGTGCCGGAGGTGTACAGCACATACAGCGGGTCGGTCGCCAGGACGGGAACGCAGGCGCGCGGAGCGGCGGCGCCGACGGCTTCGGCATAGTCATGATCGCGGCCGGGGGTCAGCGGCGCTTGGGCCTGAGGGCGTTGCAGAATCAGGCAGGCGTCGGGCTTGTGTGGCGACAGCGCGATGGCGGCGTCCAGCAGCGGCTTGTACTTCACCACCCGGCCCGGCTCCAGCCCGCACGAGGCGGACACGATCACCTTGGGCTTGGCATCGGCGATTCGGGTGGACAGTTCGGCCGCCGCGAAGCCGCCGAACACCACGGAATGGATGGCCCCCAGCCGCGCGACGGCCAGCATGGCGATGGCGGCTTCCGGCACCATCGGCATATAGATCACAACGCGATCGCCCTTGGTGACACCCAAATTCGCCAGGGCGCCGGCCAGATGCGCGGTTTGGTCCAACAGGTCGCTGTAGCTGAAGGTCTTGACCGTCCCGGCCATCGGGCTGTCGTAGATCAGCGCGGCCTGTTCGCCGCGCCCGGCTTCGACGTGACGGTCCAGGCAGTTATAGCAGGTGTTCATCATGCCGCCGGCAAACCATTGCCCGAACGCGCCCATTGATTTGTCAAAAATCTTGTCCGGCTGCCGTGTCCAGGTAATGCCTTTGGCTTCTTCCGCCCACCATGCCTCGGGGTCGCGCATCCAGGCGCCATAGGCGTCCGCATAGGATGTGGCATTGGTCATGGCGCGTGACTCCCCTCTTTCGTTACGCTGGTTTTCCGGCGGCACCGCCCGATGGTCAAGCGGTCTGTTGAGGACGGACTTGCGCCCGGCCCCGGCGGATGGTTTCTGCTGACTGTATCAAAGGGAGGATATGATGCAGATCAAGGGTCTCGCGGCACTGGTAACGGGCGGCGGTTCGGGCTTGGGCGCGGCAACCGCGGCGCATCTGGCGTCGCTGGGTGCCAGGGTCGCCTGCGCCGATATCAACCAGGCCGCCGCCGAAGCCACCGCGGCGGCGATCGGCGGCGTCGGCATCCGCTGCGATGTGGCCGACGCGGCCTCCGGCGAGGCTGCCTTCGCCGCGGCGCGGGCCGCGCATGGGCCGGTGCGGATCCTGGTGAACTGCGCCGGCATCGGCACCGCCGGCCGGGTCGTCGGCCGTGACGGCCCGATGAAGCTGGATGCGTTCGAGCGGGTGATCCGGGTCAACCTGATCGGCACTTTCAACATGCTGCGGCTCGCCGCCGCGGAAATGTCCGATGCCGAGCCGCTGGAGGAAGGTGAACGCGGGGTGATCGTCAACACCGCCTCCATCGCCGCATATGAGGGTCAGGTCGGGCAGCCGGCTTATGCAGCCTCCAAGGGCGGGGTTGTCGGGCTGACGCTGCCCGCCGCCCGGGAACTGGCGCGCGCCGGGGTCCGCGTGGTGACGATCGCGCCGGGGCTGTTTCATACCCCGATGGTCGATGGATTGCCACCCGACGTGCAAGCCAGCCTGGGCGCCGGTATTCCCTTCCCCGCCCGGTTGGGCCGTCCGTCGGAATATGCGGCACTGGTGGAGCATATCGTGGCGAACCGCTTCCTGAACGGCGAAGTCATCCGCCTGGATGGCGCGCTGCGGATGCCGCCGCGGTAGCCCCGGCACAGGGCCGTCACCGGACGAGCGGCCGTGTCTAGGCCGGGCCGGCTGCCGGCCGGGCCGGCGTGCCCGTTTCAGGCTCCCTGTCGTGCAGCGGCGGCGATGGGCTACACCGAACCGCTGACGTACGCCGTCAGGCTTTCCACCACCGTATCCTGGTGCATGATACGCGCCTTCACCACGTCGCCGATGCTGATCAGGCCGATCAGCGTATCATGATCAACCACCGGAAGGTGACGGAACCGCCCCGCTGTCATGGTCTGCATCGCCTGATCCACCGTGGTGGCCGGATGCGCCACCTGCACGGCCCGTGTCATCAACTGCCCGGCGGTCATCTCCAGCGTGCGGGCACCATTGGCGGCCAGGGAGCGGACGATATCGCGCTCACTGACGATCCCCAGCATCTGTTCGGCGGCATCCATGACCAGAACGGCGCCGATCCGCCGCTCAGACAGCATTTCCGCCACCATGGAAATCGGGGCATGCGGATCGACCGTCGAAACCTGATAGCCCTTGTGCCGCAGAATCTCCGCAACCGTGGACATCGCCCAAATCCCTTCGTTGTAAGGGGGCAGGCAGCCAATCCGGCGATATTCGCAATTAATCCGATTGCCGGATCGCGGGGCCGCCCCGTTTCAAGAGCAGCAGCATGCGCGTTCCGGCCGGGCGATTGCAAATACTTACAGTGCAGTGCAGCAAAAGCCCCGCCGGGGCGGCAGATTCCGGCGTGAGACGCCATAAACCGCGATCCGCCCTGCCTTTGGCGGGACCGGCGGCTTTGGCCGCTCCGTCGAAATATCGGTCGCGGCTACCAAAGTGTACTGCCGGCCATCAGTCCGGCCACCAGCAGAACGACAAATACCACGATCGCGATGAAGAACAGGATGCGGGCTATGTCAGCAGAGGCGGCGGCGACACCGCCAAAGCCGAATACCGCGGCCACGATCGAAACGATAAGGAAAAATAACGCCAATCGCAGCATGAGAGAATTCCATTTCCGAAGAGGGATCGTAACAACCTGGTTAGGTTACACGCCCTTGCTTCGCAAAACACAGTCACTTGTCGGCGATCATTCCGCTGCCGCCAGGTGCGGCACCGCGGGCGACAGCTGGGATTCGACCAGTTCGGCAAAGCGCCCCCGGCGGGCAAGCAACGAGTCGAAACCGCCCTGCTCCACGATCCGGCCGTTGTCGAACACAAGTATTTCATCGGCATCGCGGACGGTGGACAGCCGGTGCGCGATAATGAACGTCGTCCGCC
>JAKBCJ010000280.1 GCA_021807975.1 Pseudomonadota bacterium
CGCCGAACCCTCGCTAGAACACGCCGACTGAAAGCGACACGATGAACCGACCCCATTTGCTGGATGCCCTGCGGGACCGCGTACTGCTGTGCGACGGCGGCATGGGCAGCCGTGTCCAGGCCCTGACGCTGGATGTCGAGAAAGACTACTGGGGCCGCGAGAACTGCACCGACGTGCTGGTGCTGTCACGGCCCGACATAGTGCGAGAAATCCATCGCGGCTACTTCGAGGCCGGGGCCGACATGGTGGAAACGAACACCTTTGGCGGCTCCCCGGTCACATTGGGCGAATTCGATCTGGCCGACCGGGCATTCGAGATCAATAAGATCGCTGGGGAACTGGCGCGCGAGGCGGCGGACAGCTTCGCCGACGACCGGCATCGCTGGGTGATCGGCAGCGTCGGTCCGGGCACCAAGCTGCCGAGCCTGGGCAATATCGGCTATGATCCGCTGGAAGCGGCGCTTGCGGAGCAATGCAGGGGCCTGATCGCCGGCGGCGTCGATGCGATCCTGATCGAGACCTGCCAGGACACTTTACAAATCAAGGCGGCCGTCAACGGTGCGAAAGTCGCGCGCCGGGAAGCAGGCACGGACACCCCGATCTTCGTCCAGGTCACGGTCGAAACCACTGGCACGCTGCTGGTCGGCCCCGATATCGCCGCCGCCGGCGCGGTGATTGGTGCGCTGGACGTCCCGCTGATGGGCCTGAACTGCGCCACCGGCCCGCAGGAGATGGCGGAGCATGTCAGTTGGCTCGCGACCAACTGGCCGGGGTTGATCTCCGTCCAGCCCAATGCCGGGCTGCCGGAACTGGTCGATGGACACACCCATTACCCGCTGGGCGCGGCCGATCTGGCTTCGTGGCTGGAGCGTTTCATCGCGGAGGACGGCGTCAATCTGATCGGCGGCTGCTGTGGCACCTCTATCGGGCATATCCAGGCGCTGGACCAGATGTTGCGGAAGCGCGGCGGCTTCCGGCCGGCCCCGGTCGTGCGCAAGCCAATATGGATCCCCGGTGTTGCCAGCCTGTATCAGGCGGTGCCGTTGCGGCAGGAGAACGCGATCTTCGCCATTGGCGAGCGCTGCAATGCCAACGGATCGAAGAAATGGCGCGAACTGCAGGAAGTCCACGACTGGGACGGCTGCGTCGCCATGGGGCGTGAGCAAGTGCAGGAAGGATCGCACGCGCTGGACATCTGCACAGCGTTTGTCGGTCGCAATGAAACCCGGGAGATGGATGAGGTTATTCGCCGCTTCACCGCCTCGGTAAACAGCCCGCTGGTGATCGACAGCACCGAAACCCCGGTGATCGAGGCCGCGCTGAAGCTGCATGGCGGCAAGCCGATCATCAACTCCATCAACTTCGAGGATGGCGAGAAGGCCGCGGCTGACCGGCTGATCCTGGCCAAAAAGTTTGGCGCGGCGGTGATTGCGTTGACTATCGACGAAGTCGGCATGGCGAAAACCCCCGAGGACAAGCTGCGTATCGCTCGGCGGCTGGTCGATTTCGCCTGCAACCAGCATGGGCTGGCACAGTCCGACCTGCTGATCGATCCGCTGACCTTCACCATCGCGACAGGCAATGAGGACGATCGCAAGCTGGCGCAATGGACGCTGGAGGGTATCGCCGCGATCCATCAGGAATTCCCCGATATCCAGATCATCCTGGGTCTGTCCAACGTCAGCTTCGGCTTGAACCCCGCCGCGCGGGCCGTGCTGAACAGCGTGTTCCTGGATCATGCCCGCAAGGCCGGGATGACGGGCGCGATCATCCATGTATCGAAGATCCGGCCGATGCATCTGATCGCGGAAGAAGAAAAGCAGGTCGCCGAAGACCTGATCTTCGACCGCCGGCGGGAGGATTACGACCCGCTGCAGCGCCTGTTGGAGCTGTTCGCCGGCCGCAAGGCCGCCGATGCGGTGAAGAAGGAACGCGCCGAAACCGCCGAGGGAAGGTTGAAGGATCGCATCGTCGATGGCGACCGTAAGGGTCTGCAAGACGACCTGGATGAGGCGCTGCTGACGCTGCCGCCGCTGGATATCATCAACAACGTGCTGCTGGACGGCATGAAGGTGGTGGGCGACCTGTTCGGCGCCGGCAAGATGCAGTTGCCGTTCGTGCTGCAAAGCGCGGAGACGATGAAGGCGGCTGTCGCCTATCTGGAACCGATGATGGAACGGGTGGAGGGCCAGGAAAAAGGCACCATCGTCCTGGCCACGGTGAAGGGCGACGTGCATGACATCGGCAAGAACCTAGTCGATATCATTCTGACCAACAATGGCTATCGCGTCATCAACCTGGGCATCAAGGTGCCGCTGGGCGACATGCTGCAAGCGGTGCAGGACAACCGGGCGCACGCCATCGGCATGTCGGGGCTGCTGGTCAAATCGACCGTGGTGATGCGTGAGAACCTGGAAGAAATGTCGCGTCGGGGCTTAGAGATTCCGGTTCTGCTGGGCGGCGCTGCGCTGACCCGCAACTATGTCGAGGATGCCTGCGTCAGTGCCTATGCGTCCGGCCGTGTCGCCTATGCGCGCGATGCGTTCGACGGGCTGCATCTGATGGACAAGGTGACCGGCAACGCGTTCGACGACTACCTGGCCGTTATCCAGTCCAAGCGCGTCGGCAAGGCGCGTAACACCGCCAGGACTCTGGGGCAGGCCGATGAAAAAGCCTTCCGGCCGGTCGATGTCGCCGTGGTTCGCCAGCGCCGTCACCGCCTGACCCGCGGCGTGCCGGTGGTTCAGCCGCCGTTCTGGGGTGCCCGGGTTTTGGAATCGGCCCCGAAAGCCATTGTGCCCTTCCTGAATGAGCGCAGCCTGTATCAATTCCAATGGGGCTTCCGGAAACAGGGGCGCTCGCTGGACGATTTCCTGGGTTGGGCGAAGCAGGAACTGCGCCCGGTGATGCGCCGGATGCTGGCGCTGTGCGAGGAGCAGGACATCCTGAAGCCTCAAGCCGCCTATGGTTACTGGAAGGCGGCAGGGCAGGGGAACGACCTGCTCATTTTCGAGCAGGATGGCACGACCGAGGTTACGCGGTTCTCCTTGCCGCGCCAGTCGAAGGAGGATGGCGAGTGCATCGCCGATTTCTTCCGCGACGTTGACGACGCGGAGCGGGACGTGATTGCGTTGCAGGTGGTGACAGTGGGGCAGAAAGCGTCCGACACCGCGCGCGTTTGGTTCGAGGATAATCGTTACCAGGATTATCTGTATCTGCATGGCCTGTCGGTGGAGATGGCCGAGGCGATGGCGGAATACGTCCATAAGCGAATCCGAGCGGAACTTGGGTTCGCTGGTGAGGATGACCGGGATATGGAGAAGATGCTGTCGCAGGGGTATCGCGGCAGCCGGTATTCATTCGGGTATCCCGCTTGTCCTCGGCTGGAGGATCAGGAGCCGATCCTGAAGATGCTGGGCGCCGATCGGATCGGGATTTCGCTGTCGGATGAGTTCCAGTTGCATCCGGAACAATCGACCAGTGCGATCGTGGTGTTGAATCCGAAGGCTAAGTATTTCTCGGTGTGATCGACGGCCCGGCCTCGACGCGTGTCCGGGACCGGATCGCGTTGAGGCCGGGCGTTTCTCAAGCGAACGCAGCAACATGACGGCGCCCCGCGCCTACACGAGGCATGACCGCGGCGACCTCCGTCGGGTCACGTATTGTGCAGGCTTCGGCCCGTTCCATCGCCGCCAGTCGGCTTGATCACCTGGCCCGCCGGCTGTGGCAAATGGGTGTCGGAAAAACTTACAGTGCCGCTCTCGCTGTCTCGGTTAGCGGCTTTCTAAACTCCAAAAATGCGCCGAAGAACTGGCTGTTTTGCAACTGGTATGGTAATTGCACGTTGTGATATCACCCTAAGATGCGTTCGTTTGCGGAGTAACATATTGTGCGGAATCTAGCCGGGATTGCCGTTGGAACAACGCTTCTCGGAAAGGTGGCATCGGCGTCCGGCTCGCGATTGATCGGCACCGCTGGTGTTCTGGCGACGGTGCTGGCCTTCAGCGGCGTGGCCAACGCGACCCCCGGGCTCAGCATTGCGGTCTACGATGGCAGTGCCCTGGTGCCGGCCTATGGCGGCGGAGCGCCGAGCGAGGCAGTAGTGTCAAATGAAATCAGTATCATGGCGGGCGAGCAGCCCACCTACACTTTCATCGAAGCTAGCCCATCGTTTTTCTATGGCGACCAATCGGGTGTACCCAGTACCGTCGCTAATTTCTTTGGCAGCGCCGCCGCCGGCACCCTCGCGGCGAACGATACAAATGCCGCTAATGGAGGCTTTTTCGGATTTATCGCTACTGGCTATATCGATGTAACAACGGCGGGACTCTATACGTTTAACCTGCCGCCGCGCACTAACGGCACGACAAGTCCTGGTAGCGACGATGCGGTGCGTGTCGTGGTCGATGGCAATACGGTGGCGGAGCTGAACTATGTTAACGCCGCGTCGCCACAGAGTACCGCCGAGACACTCTCTGTCGGATACCACAGTATCACTATCGATTATTTCCAGACTGGCGGCGGCTCGGATATAAATTATCAGGCCACTGGCCCGAGCGGTAGCGCGATCGCCTACACCACCTCAGCTACTGGCACAACCATTCCAGAGCCAGCAAGCTCGGGTCCGTTCGCTCTAGCTTTAGCTTGCCTCGGTATGGCACGCTGGCGCCGGCCTGTCCGCCCATCGCGCCGCTCGCCTGCCTCTGCCGGGTGATCGTGTTGGAATGTCAGGTAAAGCATTAAGGTTATGCCACTGGTGCTCGGGCCGGTCGATTACGGTTGCATCTGGAACAATCTGCCTGCGTTCTGGTCGTACTCAACCGTCGGGCTAAGTATTTTTCGGTTCGACAGCCTTCTTCCGTGGCGACGGGCTCGGCTGACACCGTATCGCACGGTTTCACGAATGGGCGTTCGCCGGGGACGGTTCGTCCCGGTGCCCCTTGCTTTGCTGGCGGGCATCCTCCAGCAGGCGCGCTTCGTTCCGGTTTACGAAAATGACCGCCGCCAGAATGGCTGCCCCGCCCGTTACGCCCAGGGCGATGCCGATCGGGCCGCTTAGCCGCTTGGCGGCGTCACCCAGCAGATACGCCCCGAATCCGTAAAGCGAGGTCCAGCCGATGCCGCCCAGGGCGTTCCAAATCAGGAACATCGGCCAGGGCATGCGGTTGGCGCCGGCCAGCAGGGCGGCGAAGGTGCGCAGGAAGGCAACGAATCGGCCAAGGAATACGACCGCGCCGCCGTAGCGGTAGAACAGGTAGCGGCCTAGTTCCAGGCGGTCGTCGCTTATCCCCAGCTTCCGGCCCCAGCGCGACAGCAACCTGTAGCCAATCCCGCGGCCGATCAAATAGCCGACTTGATCCCCCACGATCGCCCCCAACGCGGCGAGCGGGACAAGCAGGAAGATGCTCAGCCGATGCGTCGTCGCCGCATACAGCGCGGCGGCGATCATCAGGCTCTCGCCCGGCAGCGGCAGGCCCATGCTTTCCAGCATGATACCCAGCACGATGACCCAGTAGCCGTAGGTCTGGAACAGGCCCTCGATCGCGTGCAGGTGGAATATCGACAACGGCTGACCTTATGACTGAACGCCGGACGCGGCGGTGTGTCCGGGGTCAACGCGCCGGCGGGGTCCGGGGTCTAGCCAGCCGCGATTAAGGATAATTTGGCGCGCGCATCGTCGGGGATGGGCACCGGCTTCTGCACCCCCCGTTCAACGAAGACGTGAACGAAGTGACCCTCGGCGGCGGCAATGTCCTCATCGTTGCGGAAGATGCCGATTTCGTAACGCACGGAACTGCGGCCGATGGAAGCGACCCGGATCCCCACATTCACCCGGTCGGGGAACGCCAGCGAGGCATGGTAGCGGCAGGCAACTTCGGCTACCACGCAATGCACCGGGCCGTCGAGCAGGCCGACGACTTTTTCGGACATCTCGTAATAGGTCACGGCGGTATCGAAATAAGAGAAGTAGTTGACGTTGTTCACATGCTGGAACACATCGTTGTCCATCCACCGTGTGGTGATGGCGTTAAACCAGCGGTAGTCGGCGCGTTTTCCGGGCGGTTGGCGGCTCATGCGATCCTGCTCGTTGTGTGACGGTTTGCGCGATCTCTTTACCCCTGTGGCGGGTCGATGGACAGCAGCGCCCCCCCGCGCTACACGGCGCGCCGCGTTGCCATTGAAGGATCATCATGTCCCCTCGCGTCAAACTCTGGCTTCTGACCCTCGCGACTGTCACGTTTCTGCCGGTTCTGGCGCAAGCGCACGCGATTTTGGAGGAAAGCCAGCCCCCTTCGGGCGGAACGGTTAAGGCCGGCGCCCTGGACCTGCACCTGCGCTTCAACAGCCGGATCGACCGCGGGCGTTCGCGCCTGACGCTGATCCGGCCGGATCGCACCCGCGATACCGTGCCGATCGCGCCGGCCGGGGCTCCCGACATTATCGACGCACACCTCAATCTGACTCCTGGCGCGTATGTGGTGCGCTGGCAGGTGCTGGCGGTGGATGGGCATATC
>JAKBCJ010000009.1 GCA_021807975.1 Pseudomonadota bacterium
CCTGTTCCAGCGTTTGGGTGATGACAGCGACGTCGTCAGTCATGGCCCACCCCCGAGCGCTTCTTGCGAAAGAGTGTGGTTTCGTTGGTGATTCAGCCGGAATCGAGGCGTCGTGCCAAAATACCGCAACCGACGCTGCGCGGTGTTCGGTGTATCGGCACACGGTTTGACCTTCGCGGTGACCTCACCGGGATGTGTTGTGATACGGGTCATTTCCGAACCTTCAATAGATCGCAAAGGCTTCCTTCAGCCCGGAGGAGCCACCGACAGCCCGGTGACTTTGTGCTGTGCGATCAACCGCGCGACCAATCCCGACGCTTTTGCCTGCTCCACGAACGTGTGCAGCCAAGCCGCGGCCGCGGTGTTCTTCCGCGGCGTGCCGACCGCCTGCTGGACGGCGGTGAACTGGCCATCCAGGATCACCGCGCCCGGCATTCTTTGCACGTCCGACAGCAGGCGCGGGCGCAGGCCGGCCAAGGCCTCCAGCTTTTCAGCCGCGAATTGTTCGTACGCCGCATCCAGGCTGCTCGACCGGATCAGGGTTGCGTTGCGGATGTTTCGCTCCAGCCACAAATCATAGGCCGCCCTGGCGGTGACCGCGATCCGCACGCCCGGTGCGTCCACCTCCGCGATCGTCTTCAGCTTCGAACCGGGGGGCACCATGTAGGTTGCCTCGATCTCCGCATACGCCGCGGTGAACGCGATCTTTTCGGCCCTGGCCGGTTCCGCGCCGATCAGCCCGATGTCCCACACGTCGTTCTCCGCCTGATCCGCCAGTTCTCCGGGCTTCGGAAATGGCACGTATTTGACTGGAACGCCCAGCGCGTCGGCAATCGCCCGAGCCATGCCGGGTGACACGCCCTCGGGGTCGCCGGAGGCGGTGCGGCCGGTCACGAGCAGGAAGTTGGACATGTTCACGCCGGCGCGCAGGACGCCATGCGGTGCCAGTTGGGCTTTGATTTCAGGGGTCATCTGGACGTTTCCATGGTTGGCTTCGGCGGCGATGCTAGGCCCGGCCGCGGCGATCAGGCAACACGGCCATGGCGACAGACTGCGCGGCGATGCGCCGCGACGGCTGCCACGGGACGGGTCTGTCCCCGGGCCTCGTCACGGGCTGTTGGACACCACGAACATGCGTGATTCTGCCACTCGAACCGAAAATCGGCCCGCATGTGGGGCTGGCACGGTTCAAAACGGGGTTCCGGCAGGCGGCTAATGCCTGACACGCGACCGGCCATGCGGTTGTATAGCCAGTGAACGCAATGGGTGGAGCCCGCTATCGCATTCCTGCATCCACCAATCCCTGCGCTTACGCGGCGGTCATTTTGAAGGAGCCCCCTTGGCCAGCAATTTGTATCGGGCGTTCTCATAGAGCGTGACATTGAATTGGGCGCGCCACTCTTGAACGATGTCAGCCATGAACGGGGCAGGATCATCGTTTGGTGTTCGGAGTGTCACAAGATAGCTCGGCGGCGACGATTCAAGAGACGTACGGTTTTGCTGAAGCCAAAACGGACCTGAGAACATTCCCTTCTCATAGACAGGAAAGATGCCTGCCTGAACGCGCTGAGCGAAAAACAGCAAGGGCATGTCTGTGGGCGTCATCACCAGAAAGATTTTCGCATCGCCGGGCGTCAGGCGCTGAAGCGCTTCCGCCATATCGGCAATCGCATTTCCTGTTCGTGAGGCCGGGAGGTCGGCCAGCAAACGCCATTGCCGCACGGGATCGCGTGACATTGAACCAAGGTCAAACGCCGCGCCGGGGACGAGCCTTAGCATGGTGGCGATGGCTGCGATGATAGCCGCGCCGCCCGCAACCCTGAAAGGCCAGGACAGCGTCCGGATATTTACTAAATAAAAACTGCACAACAATGCGCCTGTTATTATAAAGGGATAGATAACCTGCAATAAGTGCTGCAGGTCGGCGCGGTGGAGCGATTGCGGATAGACACCGAGGGTAACGAGTGAACAGCAAAACAGCGAGTAACCTTTCGATCGCTCCGCGCTGGTACCCTGCGACAGAACCTTTATGCCGGCAATTCCCCCGGTCACGCAGGTAATCGGGATCATTATCTGCCAAAGGGCGAGGGCGTTTTCTGCCGAGAGCGGTGATCCGAAGCGGAATTGAAATGGGGGAATGCGATAGAAATCGACGGTATCGACAGCGCCATCGTAAATTGATCTGGTGAACAGCATCAGTTGATGTGAACCGCGTGCCGCCAGGATCGCCGCCATGTATAACAGCGGCAGCACGAGTGTCCCGAAGGCAAACAGGATCAGATTTTTGTTTGCATTGCGCCATCGTGACCGAACACTCCTCCAGTGTGCGGCCAGGAGCGCTATGACTCCGAATACGCCGCCTTCCAGGCCGAGATCATAACGGAACAGCCATGCAAGACCGACCAACTGCGACCATACAGCCAGAAGCAGAACGCTGCGTTCGTCTCGCACCCACCTCTGATAGTATGATTGGGCGCAAACAATGCCGATGAGTGGAAACAGAGCATAATACCATTTATAAAACCGAGGGAACCACAACAACATCGCGATAGCCGCAAGAAGACCGAATAAGCCGCCGGCTGAGCGGCGAACGATTACGGCACCAATCGCGACCGTACCGGCATAGCCCGCCGCGGAAAGAAGCATTTCCCCGACAACAGTCCCGGTCACGGCGAAACCAAGGTAGCTCGCAAAGGCCACAGCTGGTCCGTATTGCGTGATGAAATCGAAGCCGGGCAAACCGCCCTTAGCGATCGCCATCCCCAAAGCCATTTGATAGCCCTGATCTGGACTGATTAGCAGAAAATCCGCGTCTGGAATTCGCAGAGCAAGATAGCTGGCCGCCAGTAAGAACACGGCCGCCATCCAAATGACACTGTGCCGGTTTTCCGGCTTCGACGTCGCGGTCCCGGCGATTACTTGCCGTCTCACAAAGAACTCCCTGGTCCGAGTTGGCTGCCCGCGACGCTTCGTTGCAAGATGGCTGCCTGTTGCCGGGTGACCGTCACGGCAAGGTGCGGTGGCCGCTTAAACAGGCGGCCTTCCAGCACCCGGTCCAGGGGGCGGCGGATGCCCGCCCTGCGCGAGCAGGAAAAGTGGCCGTCGATGGGGCCGGGTGGGCAGCCGGCCGGCGATGCGCCAATGGCTTGTTTACCCTGCTTAAAGCCCATGAACACGCGAGATGCCCCCGATGAGGAATGCAGTGGCAGACCCGCAAGCCCGGCCAGAAGGGCTGGGTACGACAATATTCGTTCCGATCTGTATTGGAATCCACGATGTATTTTTCATCGAAACGCGTATTTCGCGGATTGCATCAAAAACGGATCGCGTCCACCGTCGCGATGTCCAGCATCCGCTCGATCACCTCCGGCTCCTGGGCGCCCGCGATGGCATGGGTTCCGTCAACCACGAAGCACGGCACGCCGTTGATCCCCAGCCGGTGCGCCCGTAGATTTTCGGCATGCACATTTTCCGCCTCGGCGTCCGAGGCAAGGAACCGCCGCACATCCAGCGGGTCCATGCCGCATGCCGTCGCGACGGCGATCAGCACGCCGCGGTCGCCCACGTCGTAGCCATCGGTGAAATGGGCGGCGAACAGCGCCTCCACCAACACGTCCGCGCGCCCGTAGCCAGCGGCGTAGCGCACCAGACGGTGAGCATCGATCGATGACGGGGTACGGCGAATGCGGTCGAACCGGAAGTCGATCCCCTCATGCCGCCCGACCTCGGTGATCGTCGCATACATACGTTTCGCCCGGTCCTCGCCGCCGAATTTGCGGACCACGTAGTCCGGACGGGCCATACCCATCCGGGGCATGTCGGGGTTCAGCAGAAACGGCCGCCACACCAGTTCGAACACGATATCCGGGCGCCGCCGCAGGGTCCGCAGCAAGCGGCGGATGCCCAGATAGCACCACGGGCATACCAGATCATGCACGACCTCGATCTGCAGCCGCATTCGGGGGGGCGAGAGAATATTCACACCCCAACTGTGACGCTTTCACCGCGTTTTGTCACGCGGACATCGCCAGATCCGGCCAGAACCGCGCAAGCGGGGAACCGGCAGCAACGGACCGAACCGCCTCCCGCTCCTCCGGCGGCATGGCTGTGCGCCATCCCTCCGCCGCCGCGATGGCGTCGCGGAAAATCGCGTAGTAGCCGGCCCGGCCCTGGTGCATCGTGCTGCGGGCGAGGAAATCCTGCGTCTGATGGCCGAAGTTCAGGCCCGCGAATGTCAGGATGCGGCGGGACAGCGCCACTGGTTCGGTACACAGAGCCTCATACAAGACGACGTGAACATTCGGCAGCGCGGCTAGCGCGGCATAGGCCGGTTCGTTGAACGCCCGCCAGCTCCAGGCGTATTTGGCCGCATCCGGAAGCGCCTGGAACGCGCGGTCATTGACGCCGTGCGCCGCCGCGAAAGCCACGGCGGCGGCTTCGTCGAACGGCATGTCGGTCCCTTCGGTCTTCAGGTCGAAACGCCGCATCCGGTTTCCCCGCATCACCGACGCAACCTGTCCGCATGGATGCCGCAGGATGAACACGATCCGGCTGGCAGGCTGCGTGCGGGCCAGCAGCGCGGCGCCCATCGCCCAGCGCACCGACTTGATCGCCACGCGCGGCGGCGGACCGCGCAGCAGATCCGGTATCGGGATCCGTCCCCATGCGGCAAGCGGCGGCGGCAGCCGGGACGCCGCCCTGACCGATGCGGCAATCAGTCCGCGCAGGGCGCGTGCCCAGCCGGATTGGAAAGACTTCGGAAAGAACGGCCGCTTGCCAGCGGTGCGGCCGCTGCGATCCGCGGTCCAGCGTGCCAGCAACGCCGGCAAAGCCTCCACCGTCAGCGGCTCCGGACCGGGCAGTGTTTCGTCTGGTTCGTGCCGGTACAGCACATCGGGATGGCTATCGACGATCTTCGCCAGCCAGGTGGTGCCCGATCGCGGTGCCCCGACGATCAGGACGATCGGCGCATCCGGCATGGCTTGCCCGGCGCCTGGTTACTTCCGTCCCCGTCCCAGCCACACAATCTCAACATCGGAGGCCGGGCGCGCCCGGCACGCCAGCACCTTGCCCTCGGAGCGCTGCGCGGCACTCAGGGCGTTGTCGCTATAGGCCAGCATGGTGACCTCGCCGGCCCGCAAATCGGACAGGCAGGCGCCGCAGTTTCCGGTGGCGCAGATATAAGGGTAATCCACGCCGGCCATTACCGCCGCGTGCAGGATGCGCTGCCCCGCCGGGCACGCGATGACGGCGCCGGTATTAGCGATCTTGACTTGAAACTTCATTGCACCGCCTCCGCTCGGCGGCTGGCACCGGCGCGTACGCTGGACAGATCTGGATGGAACCAGACGACGGATGGAAACCGGGCGAGTGCGTAGCCATACAGGGCCAAGCCGATGGCGGGTTCGTCGCCGGTCACCATGGTGGCGTGAATGGCATGATCGGCCATGGCCATGCCCTGGCCGGGGGCGACCGTGACCTGATCGATCTCCTCGACCGTGGCGAACCCGTCGCGGCTGCCGTCGTCGGTGCGGCGGTAGAATTTATGCACCTCCCGGCCGGAGATCGCGGCATTCACGCACCAGATGCCATGATCGTGCGGCGCGGCTTCCTTTCCCGGCAACCCGATGGTCAGGTACAGGCCCATGCCGTCGCCGTCCTCAAGCGCCAGGATATGGTTGCGGCCCTGGGCGTCCGGCATCGCGAAATCCACCTCCGGGAACAGGGTCCTGCCACTATTGGCCAGTTCCACCAGCAGGTCTTTCACCTGATGCAGCGCGGCGTCCCCGGTGCCCTGCTCATCCACGATCGCGCGCGCCCGCCGCAGCAATGCCGCGCAGGCCTCCTCCCGTTGTACGCTCATGGTTCGCTCCCTGATTGTCATCCGCATCATTGCGCTTTCCTGGCCCCGGGCGCTACTCCCGGCGGCAGCAGCTTTATATGGCCAGGACATGCAGCAATGAACGATACCATCGCCGAAAACCTGCTTCGTATTAAGGACCGGATCGCCAACGCCGCCATCGCGGCGGGACGCAGCCCGGGGGACATTGGACTGGTCGCCGTGTCAAAGACCAAGCCGATCGAGGCGGTCGCCGCCGCGCTGGCCGCCGGCCAAACGGTGTTCGGGGAGAACCGGGTGCAAGAGGCCGGGTCGAAATTTCCGGCATTACGGAAGCAATACGATCTAAGTCTGCATATCATCGGCGGCCTGCAGACCAACAAGGCCCGCGATGCGGTGCGGATCGCCGATGTTATTGAGTCGCTGGACCGCCCGAAGCTGGCGGACGCGATCGAGGCGGCGATCGCCAGGGAGGGCCGGACGCCGCAACTGCTGGTCGAGGTCAACACCGGGTCGGAACCGCAAAAATCCGGCATCGGGCGGGCCGAGGCAGATGATTTCATCGTGGCCTGCAAGGCGCGCTTCGGCCCCGCGCTGATCGGGCTGATGTGTGTGCCGCCGCACGATGAAGACCCCCGGCCGCACTTTACATGGCTGGCGGATCGTGCCGCGCGTCACGGGCTGACGACGGTATCAATGGGAATGTCGGCGGATTTTGAAATCGCGATCGCCTGCGGGGCAACCCTGGTGCGGGTGGGAAGTGCGATTTTCGGCTCGCGATAACCCGGGATGCGATCGCCGCCATCCGGGGAAGCGGATGGCGGCGCAGCGCTTACCGGCCGATCGGAGCGAACGGCGCCGGGGTCATCAGATTGTTCTTTTGGCCGATCAAATACCCGGCCTCGGCACTCTTTTGCAGATATACCTGCCATTCCGGGTCCGCGCTCATCGCGGCCCGCCGGGCGGCTCTGTCCGCGGCATCCTTGTAGGCCCACAGGTGAACAAAGGTGTTTACTTCGCCGGACTCGGTGATCAGATAGGCCAGCGGCTCTCCCAGATGACGTTTCTGTGCCGTAAGGCCGTATTCCTGGTACAACGCCATCTGCTTGGCCATGGTGCCGGGCTTCACGGTGTAGGTGCGGTGGTCGATCAGCATGTGTCGGTTTCCTTGGAACGGGCGGTGCGGTCAGACAGGCGAAGCGCGGCCCAGATGGCGAACGACGGCCGCCGCCAGTGCCTCGCAGCCCGCCTGATCCAGCATATCGAAGCGCGCAATGCTCGGGCTGTCCAGGTCCAGCACGCCAAGCACGGCCCCGTCGCGGATCAACGGGACCACGAGTTCGGATTCAGATGCGGAATCGCAGGCGATATGGCCGGGAAACGCATGGACATCGCGCACCAGCACCGAACGGCGCGATGCGGCGGCGGTACCGCACACACCCTTGCCCATGGGAATGCGCACGCAGGCCGGTTTACCTTGAAATGGACCCAGGACGAGTTCGCCGTCCCGAAGCAGATAGAACCCCGCCCAGTTCAGGTTCGGCAGGCTATGGAAGATCGCGGCGGCCGCGTTGGCGAGATTGGCGATCGGGTCGGACTCCCCGCATAACAGCCCTTCGATCTGGTCTACCAGGTCGGCGTACAAGACAGTCTTTCCGCCACCATCAGCCCGGGCGGAAAAATCGCCCGCATGTTCGTCCATAATGTCGCACCCCCAAATTGCCGGCACCGGCATAGCGCCGGGACGGATGCGGATCAATCGGGAGCGGCCGGGCCGCGTGGTCGCCGCGGCCCGGATATCAGTGGGTGGCCCTGACCGGTTCGTTGCCGGTACGCGCCCGAGCCTGGGCCGGTTCGGCGGTGATCCGCAGCGTGGACGCGGCATCGCGCAGGATGGTCCGCATTTCCCGCAGGAACGCCATGCCGGTTGCCGTCCGCTGCACCAGCACGCTGCGGCGATCCAATGGATCGGTTTTCCGGCGCACCAGATCGAATTCGGACAGACGATCCAGCGCCCGGGTAATCGCCGGCTTCGATACGCCGAGTTTGGCGGCCAGGCCGCGCACGGTTTGCGCCTCGGTTTCCAGATAGCACGTCAGGAACACACCAAGCTGGCGCGCCGACAAGTCCGGCCCATCGCGGCGGACAAGTTCGACGATAGCCGTTCGCAGGATGCCGGCCAGGCCGTCGCTGACCTCGTTTGTGATCATACCCCTAAACCTTTCCTGTCAATGGGCGGCCATTTGGGACGGAATCGACCGCCGCCATTGGATAGTGGTCATGTCCGGGAATTCGTGTCTCGTAACGAGGTGGTGTACCAAACGTATTTGTTCCGGTGCTTATATTGTGTAACCAGAATAATACTGCATTGCCATATGGTATGACTTCGATCCGGCCGGCCGGGCCGCCGGAATCGCCCTGGCGGGCGGCTCCCGCTAACCGCTGGCGTTTCCGCCAATAAGTTGACATAATTTGTAATTTGGCCACGCCCCCCGGGGGTTGGCGGCACGCGCTGGCGCAGCTGCGGCTATTGCAATCCTTTGTCGTTACTATTGCTGTTTCGGATTCCGCGAATGAATGGAATTTTATAAGCAAAAACACCGGCTAAGTGGAAGTTCTCTGCCTTCCGGGCGATCGTGCCGATCCGAACCGGCGATTCGCACCGTCAGCCGGCCGAAACGGTCAGTCATCGCAGCGAACGTCCGCGCGTGATCGCCGCGTCCCCGAAACGTCCACGTAACGTATCGATCGCGGCCTGTACCGCTGCCCGCCCGGGCGTGTCCGGATCCGCCAGATCGCCCCGGTCTGCGCCGGAACCGGGGACAAGCGGATGCGCGCCGATGCCGATCAGGCGAAATTCGGTCCCGTTCACCTCTTTCGCCAGCAGTTCGCGGCCAAGATCGAACAATCTGTCGGGCAAAACGGTCGGGTTGGACAGCCGGGCGTTACGGGTTCGCTGGGCGAAGCTGGCGGTCTTCAGTTTCAGCACCACGCCGCCCGCCGCCAGTTCGGCTTCTTTTAGTCTGCGGGCCAGCTTTTCGCACATGCGCCAAAGCGGCCCTTCCAGGTCCGCCATCGTGGACAGATCGCGCTCGAACGTGGTTTCGGCGCTGACGGATTTGGTTTCGCGCGTTGGATCGACGAGGCGGGAATCCTCGCCGCGGGCACGGCGCACCAGCGACCAGCCGTCGTCGCCAAGTTTCCTCACCGCATCGCGATCCGACAGGGCCTGCAACTGACCCAGCCGGGTTATCCCCAGCGCTTCCAGCTTTCGGGCCGCGGCGGCACCGATGCCGGGCAGCAGCCGAACCGGTTCGGCTGCAAGGAACGCGGCGGCCTCGTCGCCGTCTATGACCGTAAAACCCCGTGGCTTGTCGCGGCCGGCGGCAATTTTGGCCATCAGCCGGTTGGCGGCAAGGCCAATGGACACGGTGACTCCGACCGCCGCTTCCACCGCGTTCGCGAACTGGGCGAGCACCGCGGCAGGGGCGGCGCCGTGCAGCGCCTCGGTGCCGGACAGATCGAGCACGGCCTCGTCGATCGACAGCGGCTGTACCAATGGGGTCAGGTCCTGCATCAGCGCGCGCACCTGACGCGACGCCGCTGCGTATTTGGGGAAGTCGGGCTTGATCACAACGGCATCGGGGCACGCCGTCAGGGCCTTGAACATCGGCATGGCGCTTTTCACGCCGTAGATTCGGGCGACGTAGCAGGCCGCCGTGACGACGCCCCGGGTGCCGCCGCCGACAATCACCGGCCTGGCCCGCAATTCGGGCCGGTCCCGCTTCTCCACGCTGGCATAAAACGCATCGCAGTCGATGTGGGCGATGGTCAGATCCGTCAGCGACCGGTGGTGGATCAGCCTTTGGCCGCTGCACGTCGGGCACCGAACGGGGATTGTGTCCGCGACAAGGCAGCAGTCGCGGCACAGCGACGGCATGTCAGGCGGCGGGCCAAAGCCAGGCGGCACCGCGCACGCCGGACGAGTCGCCGTGCAGGTTACGCACGACCGGTGTGGCGATGGTGTCGCTGAACGCGTATTTTGGAATACGGCGGGGCAGTTCGGTATAAAGATGGTCCATGTTGGACAGGCCGCCGCCCAGCACGATGACATCCGGATCGAGGATGTTGATGACCACGGCGAGGCCGCGGGCCAGCCGATCCGCATGACGCTCCAGCGCCGCCGCTGCCGCCGTATCGCCCGCCGCCGCCCGGGCGGGCAAACCGCTGGCATCCCGAGCGCCCGGTCCATCGCAATCGCGTGCCAGCGACGGGCCGGCGACGTAGGTTTCCAGGCAGCCGTGCTTGCCGCACCAGCACAGCGGGCCGGGGATCTCGTTGCCGGACGGCCAGGGGAGGGGGGTGTGCCCCCACTCCCCGGCTACGCGGTGGGGGCCGCGATGGACCGTGCCGCGCAGGACGATGCCGCCGCCGCAGCCGGTGCCCAGAATGACGCCGAACACCACCCCATAGCCCGCCCCTGCGCCGTCGATCGCCTCGCTGAGGGCAAAGCAGTTGGCGTCGTTTTCCACCCGGACCTCCCGCTCCAGCACCTGGCTGATATCGTGGTCGAAACGGTGGCCGTTGAGGGCGATGGAACTGGCATTCTTGACCAGTCCGGTGGCTGGGCTGATGACCCCGGGAATGCCGATGCCGACGGTCGCGGCAATGCTCAGTTTGGCTTCGGAGTCGCGCACCAGGGCGGCGATCGCGGCCAGGGTGTCGGGGTAGCCATGCGGCGTGGGCACGCGATGGCGCAGTATCTCCGCACCGTTGGAGTCGAGGACTGCGATCTCGATCTTGGTGCCGCCAAGGTCGATGCCGATGCGATATTGGGTCATGCGGGTCCGGTCGGTTCTGACGGCCTGCATCATAGCAGCGGTCCGGGCCGGTGGCACGCGGCCCTTTTGGCGGTGTCGAATTTTCCGTGTGGGGCGGAGGTCGGCCTGCTCATCGTCGGCGCGGCGGCGGCCCCGGCGTCAGGCTTTGGGATCTGATCGCCAGAATCGCAATGCCGAGGACAGCCGAGATCAGCGATCCGGTAAACACCGCGAGCTTCACGTCCGCCTGGATCGGGCTGCCGTGAAACCCCAGATCGCCGATAAACAGGCTCATGGTGAAGCCGATCCCGCACAGGACGGCGGCGCCGAGGATGTGAAGCCAGTCCAGGCCCGGGGGCAGTCGGGCGGCGCCAAGGCGCACCGCGATCCAGGTGCCCGCGAACACGCCCGCGGGCTTGCCGATGACCAGCGCCAGCCCGATCCCCAGCATGACGGGCGTGCCGAAATCCCCCGCGGTGATTCCGCTCAGCCGCAGGCCGGCGTTCGCCAGCCCGAACAGCGGCAGGACCAGCCATGTGACCGGGGCCCCAAGGCCCGCCTCCAGGCGGTGGCCGGTTGTGTCCATAGGCACCAGAAACGCCAGTGCCACGCCGGCGATGGTGGGATGAATACCGGTGCGCAGCACGCAAATCCACAACACGGCACCGCCGGCCGCATAGACCCGGATAGCGCGCACACCGGCGCGGCGCAGCGCGTAAAGAACCGCACAGACCGCGCAGGCGGCGGCCAGCGGCACAGCATGCAGCCCGGGTGTGTAGAACACGGCGATCACCCCGATCGCGCCCAGATCGTCGATGATCGCCAGTGCGGTCAGGAACACCTTCAAGCCCACCGGGACGCGCCGCCCGAGAACGGACAGGGCGGCAAGGGCGAATGCGATATCGGTGGCGACCGGCACCGCCCACCCGCGCCGGGTGGCCGGATCGGACAGGTTGAAGCCCGCATAGATCAGCGCCGGCACAACCATGCCGCCCAAAGCCGCCAGTCCCGGCGCCGCGATCTGGCGGCGTGAAGCCAGTTGTCCGTCGGCGATTTCCCGCCTGATCTCCAGGCTGACGGTCAGGAAGAACAGCGTCATCAACCCGTTGTTGACCCACAGGTCCAACGGCTGACCCCCGATCGGCAGTGCCATCAGGCGAAAGTAGGTGTCCGCGCCGGATGCGTTGGACCAGATCAGCGCCACCAGCGCCGCCCCCAGCAAGGCGATGCCGCCCGCCGTTTGTCCTCGCAGGAATGCCAGCAAGGCAGCAAGGCGGCGCGGCGGAACGGTCGTCATGGTGTCGGGTCCCTTTTGCGCGCGCCGCCCCATGGCAGCGTTCCCGCATATCGTGTAGTCCGACGTGCCGCACCCGCGAAGGCCGCATCGATGGAGAGCGTTGGATGCCAAAGATCATACCCGTTGCCATATTCGATTGCGTCGTTTTCGGCGCGACCGGGGACCTGACGCTGCGGAAACTGCTGCCGGCGTTGTATTACCGCTTCCGCGACGGGCAGATGACGTCCGAATCCCGCGTCATCGGCGCCGCACGATCGCACCTGACCGACGAGGATTTCCGCGAGCGCGCCGCCAAGGCGTTGGAAAAGCACGTTGCCCCCGCCGATCAGGACCCGGAGACGATGCGGCGCTTCCTCGGCCAACTGCGGTACGTAGCGATCGACGCCACCGCGCCGGATGCCGACTGGGGCGGGTTCAAGGCGATGCTGGACGATGCCCGGGTGCGGGTTTTCTACCTCGCGACCTCGCCCGATCTGTATGGCCCGGTCTGCAAGGCGTTGGGCGCCAACGGGCTGGTGACGGACCTGTCCCGCGTCGTGCTGGAAAAGCCGATCGGGCACGATGCCGCCTCGGCGCATGCGATCATTGGGGACGTGGCCCGGGTATTCAGCGAAGCGCAGACCTTCCGCATCGACCATTATCTGGGGAAGGAGACGGTGCAGAACCTGATGGCGCTGCGCTTCGCCAACACCATTTTCGAACGGCTGTGGACGGCCGACGTGATCGACCATGTGCAGATCACCGTGGCGGAAACCGTCGGGCTGGAGGGCCGCGGCGGTTACTATGACAAATCGGGCGCGACGCGCGACATGTTGCAAAATCACATGTTGCAGTTGCTGTGCCTGATCGCGATGGAACCGCCGGTTTCGCTGGATGCCGACCGGGTGCGCGATGAAAAGCTGAAGGTGCTGCGGGCACTGAAGCCGATGGAACCGCATGAGGTCGCGGGTCTGACGGTGCGCGGCCAGTACACGCAGGGCGCGATCGACGGTAAGCCGGTGCCGGGCTATCTGGCCGACCTCGGCGCCGACGAACCCTCCGGCACCGAGAGCTTCGTCGCCCTGAAGGCGGAGGTCCGCACCTGGCGCTGGGCCGGCGTGCCGTTCTACCTGCGCACCGGCAAGCGTCTGCCCTCGAAAGTCTCCGAAATCGTTATACAATTCCGGGCACCGCCGTTCTCGATCTTCCCCGCGGAATCGGCCGAGTGGCGGCCCAACACGTTGATTATCCGCCTGCAGCCCGAAGAAGGCATGCGGCTGGAAATGATGACCAAGGACCCCGGCCCGGGCGGATTGCGGCTGTCGCCCACCGGTCTGGACATCAGTTTCGAGAAGACCTTCGGCAAGCGCTTTCCCGATGCCTATGAACGGCTGTTGATGGACACGGTGCGCGGCAACCCCACGCTGTTCATGCGCCATGATGAGGTCGAGGCCGCCTGGGCCTGGGTGGAACCCATCCTGGAAGCCTGGGCCGCGCGTCCGGACCACCCACGCCCGTATTCCGCCGGAAGCTGGGGACCGACCGCGGCGATCGCCCTGATCGAACGCGACGGCCGCACCTGGCATGAGGAGATGATGTAGCCCGGCACGCAAGCCGAAACCCGTCAGGTGGACGCCGCGCGGCCAGTCCCGCACTGAAGCCGGCATGAAATCGTCAATCCGGTGACCGGTGGGGCAGCGTGGCTCGGCTTCGCATCATACGCCCGCCTGGCGTTGGTTGCTTTATGCAGATCGATCTGATGAGACATTGATCTGCCGCGAGGGAGCTGTCAGCGGCACGAGATGAGAGAGGAAAGTCTCGGCGCACGCTCGCCACGAAAAGCGTTCCGCATGCATCCGGCATGCGGTTCGATCCGCCTTCAGCGCTTCCAGAGCAGCAACCTTGAGATCATGGCTGGCTTCCCCGATTTTGCCGGCGGCGTTTGCCAGCACGTCTCTGGGACCGGTTACCGGGAAGGCGGCGACCGGTGTGCCGCACGCCAGGGCTTCCAGAATGACAAGGCCGAACGTGTCGGTGAGACTGGGGAATACAAAAACATCCGCGCTTGAATAGGCGCGGGCGAGCATTTCACCATGACGCGGCCCGGTGAATGTGACGGCCGGATATTCGCGCTGTAGTGTAGCCAGTTGGGGACCGCCGCCGACGACGACCTTGGAACCGGGAAGATCCAGATCGAGGAACGCACCGATGTTCTTTTCCACGGCTACGCGGCCGACATACAGGAAAATCGGCTTTGGCAACTCATCGAACGCGGATCGCGGATAAGGCTTAAACAGCTCCAGATCGACGCCCCTCGACCATGCCCGGATGTTTCGGAAGCCGCGTGCCGTCAGTTCCTCGCGCAGCGATTGCGTTGCGACCATGATCCCCTGACCAGCGCCATGAAACCGGCGCATCCAGGCATAGATTGGCCGCACCGGGAGCCCCGTGCGTGCGTTCACATACTCGGCGAAGCGCGTATGGAAAGCGGTGGTAAAGCACCGTCCGCCCTGTTTTGCCCAGCGTCTGGCGGCTATACCCAGGGGCCCCTCGGTTGCAATATGTAATGCATCCGGCCCGAACGCCTCTATCATTCGAATCAATCTTCGCCGGGGCAACACCGACAGCGCTATGTCGGGGTATGTTGGGCATGGGAGCGTGCGGAACCGATCCGGGCCGATTACATCGACGATGTGCCCCATGTCCTGGAGCTCCCGAGCGACGGTGGTCAACGTGCGGACCACGCCGTTGACTTGCGGTTTCCATGCGTCGGTAATGATCAGAATCCGGTGAGGCGTCGCCAACGGCAGCATAATACTTGGAATCCGCGAAGGAAGGACGATTACGCTGCTTCAGGAACCTTTATCGGACGGGGGGTAAAGAACGACAGCCGGTTGATTTCGGCCCAGTCAAGCAACTCCAGGCGTCCATCGTGATGTTCGACCAACGCGGTGCAGCTTTCGACCCAGTCGCCGCAATTCAGATAGCGGATGCCCTGAACGTCCCTCATCTCGGCATGATGGATGTGCCCGCACACAACCCCGTCGAAGCCCCGGCGCCGCGCTTCCAGTGCCAACGCACTCTCAAAGCGGTCGATGGCTTTGACAGCTTCCTTGACCTGACGTTTCAGCCAGGCAGACAGCGACCAGTAAGGATATCCCAACCGGCGGCGCACCGCATTGAACCACAGGTTGACGACAAGAGCGGTCGTGTAGGCCCAGTCTCCCAGCAAAGCGAGGAACTTGGCATAGCGGACGACGCTGTCGAACTCATCCCCGTGCATAATCAGCAGGCGTTTGCCGTCGGCGGTTACATGCTCCGCGTCGCGGCACATTCGTATCCCGCAGATTTCCAGCCCGATCGGCAGCCACTGGCGAAACATCTCATCGTGGTTGCCCGGAATATAGGTAACATCGGCCCCGGAGCGGGCGTAGCGGACAATCTGTTTCAGCACGTCGTCGTGCCCTTGGTCCCAGTACCAGGATTTCCGGAGGCGCCAGCCATCAATGATATCGCCAACCAAAAACAGATGGCTGCAACTGGACTGACGGAGAAAGTTCGCGAGAAATTCGCTTCGGCAACCACGCGTTCCCAGATGTGTATCCGAAATGAAAATGCTTCTGTAGGTGGGCGGCAAGCCGATTGGGGATACAGCGTTCATTTCGGTCAATCATTTCCAGTCTTGCGCTATGGTCATAGGTGATACTGCCCAATCGAAGCTAACGAAGTTAAGATTCGATGACGGAAGGCCTAATATCTGATTCGAATAAAGATATCCGTACGGTCATGATACCGTAACGGTACTGCCTTACTGGCGTGGTAGGAAATTGTTTTCGGCCGGGGTTCCGCGGCATGGCTGTTCAGCGCTCGATACTGCCATCTGATGACGGTAAGGCTGGAACGCAACCCATTTCATAAATCACGGCACAGGCCAAAATCCACGGCTTAACCTTGGCGCTTTGTTCGGTCACAATAGCCTGTCATGTTCGGCGGGACCAGATATTCAACGAATGCGTCACACCGCAAGTCAAACGTGAGAATACCGTCGCGATCAGGTAAGTCTGAATGGGAACAGTCCTCAGACAATCCCGCCGCGGTGTTCAATGACAGACGCTTGTCCGAAACAGCGGCCATGTCCAGATCGGCATATGGCATGGGCGGGCGGGTCAGGCTCGGCCGAAATAACCCAATCTCCTGGCCCGGAATGTGTTCGCGCAGGGCATTGTGCATGATTGCCCAAACATTGGCCGCATCGATCCCGCGGCCGGGTTGGCGCACTCCAGCGCGACCTGCCGCCGGACCACCATGGCGCCGATCTCAGAAACGAACTCAAACCTCTGGATCGCCTTCGTCATCAGCCTATCCGGCTCGGTCGCCGGCTGAACCACGCGCTCTCGCCGAGACCCGTTCGCAGCGACGCTGCGGCGGCCATATCCGGGCCACCACCCGGCACAAGCCGCCGCATGTGGTCAGCGTGCATGTTTTGCCCGATCAAACGTTTGCCAAAAGGGCGACTAAGCGGCTACAGAAGGCCGCGAAGCGGAACGCTGTTGGAAGCAGAGTTGAACGCGGTTGACGTAGGTCGCCACCCTGCAGTCAATTCAGGGCGTTGCCGGGTTAGCACAGCGGTAGTGCAGCGGTTTTGTAAACCGAAGGTCGGGGGTTCAAATCCCTCACCCGGCACCATCCGCGCCAGAACGCCTAGAGCGTCCTTACTTTCCTGATTTTTCTAGACTTCCTGCCGCCTCATGGGCACACAGCAGGGGCACACAGGATTGATGGCGACACTACGGATGGCGAAGCTTTGGAAGGACCCTAGGACAGGCATTTGGACGCTCCGCCGACGCATCCCGGCGCGTTACCGGGCTGTAGCGGATCAGAAAGGGGACACCGTCAAGATCAGCACCGGCACGGCGGACCCTAAGGAGGCTGACAAAAGGTTCCACGAGGTTCTTGCACGGTGGTCTGCAATGGTGGCCGAGTGGGAGCGTCGGCTTGTCGGTCAAACCCCAGCCGTCGATGCCCCGGCCCTTTCAGACCGCCAGCTCTATGCCTTGGCGGGTCTATGGTATCGCCACAAGGTTCACGACTTTGAGGCGCACCCTGCTGCCGCTGCTCTTTGGGACGGTTGGGAAGACACGATGCCCGCCGATCCATACCCTGAGGACGTGTCAGCGGAGGAGGTCGTGGAGGGCCGCGCGGTGGTAAGGCCGGAATATCGGCGGCAGGAGGCGGAGTTCCTTGCCCCGTTCCGGGGTTTCGCGGACGATCTACTCGCCTCGGCTCACGTGGTTACGGACGACGGGTCCCGATACCGGTTAGCCCGGCTTCTGGTCCGGCACTTGGCGCAGGCCCTTGCGCTGCACCGCAGGCGTGTAGGCGGCGACTACAGCCCCGACCCACTACGTCCGACACTTCCGGATTGGGTTGCCCCTACAGCCCCGATAGAGGTCCCTCAGGCGTCCCCACCGGTTTCAATTCGCGCTCTATTCGAGGCATGGAAAGCCGTCGCGGTCGTCAAGCCGCGCGTGGTCGAGGAAACGCGATATGTGGTCGAGGCGCTCATTTTGTTTACAGGCCACGATGATGCCGCCCTCATAACCCGTGATGATCTCATCCGCTGGCGACAGGCCATGAAGGCTGAGGGCCGCAACAACAACACCTGGAACAACCGGCTGTCGATGATACGGCAGGTGTTCGCCCATGGGGTCGCCGAACATCGCCTAATTGCGGACCCTACGGATGGACTGCGCCTTCGCAAGTCCCGGCAGCAATCCCCCCTGCCATATTCGGATGCTGACGCCGTCGCGATCCTTACCGCAGCCCGGCGGGAAACCCGACCCTCGCTCCGCTGGGCACATTGGATAATGGCTTTCACCGGTATGCGTGCTGGGGAGGTCCTTCAGCTACTCGGCCGTGACGTTCGAGAGGACGGCGGGGTCTGGGTCTTCGATATCAACGAGATTGGAGAGGGTAAGAGCGTGAAGACTGGCCAACGTCGCCACGTCCCACTCCATCCAGCGTTGTTGCAAGAGGGCTTCCTGGCCTATGCCCAGGCGGTAGCTCCGACTGCTCCCCTGTTCCCGGACAAGCCCCTCGATCGCTTTGGCAATCGAGGCGGGAGGGCCTGGAACGTCATTGGCAAATGGGCGCGAGAGACTGTGGGCATCACCGATCGGATGAAAGCCCCAGACCATTCCTGGCGTCATCGCATTGAGGATGAAATGCGCGCCGCTGAGGTTCCCGAGTATGCCCGCGACGCCATCCTAGGGCACGCCCGGAAGACCACGGGGCGGCAATATGGCGTCCGCGGTGAGGCGTTGGCTACGTTGCACCGATACCTGTCCACCATTCCCGTTCCACCCGGAGTCTTCCCCGCTACGGTGTCCCAACAGGCCGCTTAGGACGTTGCAACGCGGCGCCCATACCGCCCCGGAAACCCGCCATTCTCTGGGGCGTTGCACGTTGCACCCCTATTAACCCCCTACAACGTGCAACGCCGTATCTCTGCTTACGGGCTACGCCCTTCCCGTAAGCCCGCTCCCCGCTTAAAAGTCCCGGTTGTCTGCCCCCTCCCCGGTCATGCAAGCCTCCCATTCGGCCTTGCTAATTTCCCCCTTGCCCACCGCCCGTGCCCTTAGTCGGGAGACCTTGGCCGGGTCCATTTGTAGGCTCGCCGCAAGTTCCCGCTGGGTCCGGAACCGGCCCGAGCGAGCCGCATCTAGCAAGGCCGCCATTTCGGCCCCCGAACCGGGCCTATGGTCCCACTTAACGCCCCCCTCAGGTGTCCCTTCAAGCGTCACTTCTATGTCCCTGGTGCCTGCCGTGGGCTTTCCCCGATACTTCCCCCACTTCAGCTCGAACCCCGCGCCCTCGCCAGCGGCCCGGCCGTCCAGTCGGGACAGGCCAATGATGACCTCAAACGTGGTCGCCAGCTTGCTACTGCCCCGGTAGTTGGACCCCGTTTTGTCCGAGTGATGGACCAAGATCGCTGCTCGTCCAGCCTGCTTCATCCGCAACAGGAACGTCAGCACCGGGGACATGGCCGCCGCCTCGTTCTCGTCCGCCACTTCGGCTAGGGTCGAGAAGTTATCCAGGATCACTAGGTCCGCGTTGGTGCTCGCCGCCTGCTTCAGCACTTCCCCCTGGTCCGCTTCCTTGGTCAGGTCGGGGAACCTAACGTCCGCCTTCTGCCCTTGGCGGGACAGTATCGTCAGGTTCCGCCCGGCCGCAGCCGCGTCCAGCCCCTCTACGGTCCCCGTCAGCATCGCTAGTCGGTCCCTGAGGTCCTGCGCGTGCATTTCCCCATCGAGATACAGGACCGGCCGGGGCTTGGGGGAAGTCCATCCCAGCACCGTCCCACCACCGGCCACGGCAAGCGCCAGCGTTAGCGCCAGCATCGTCTTCCCCAGCCCTGGGGGCGCCCATAGCATGGCGCTTTCCCCCTGCCGCAACCATGGGGCGACTAAGTCCTCCCGTGGTGGAAAGTCGTGCGCCAGCAGTTGGGCAAGCGTCATCGTCCGCAGCAGTGCGTGCTGCGCCGTCGTCATCGTCGTCATGGTTTTCCTGGGTCGAAGTCCCCGCCGATCGCGGGGGCACGTTGTCAAAATGGACCCTAGAAGCCCCCTTTGGTTGCCCCTCACGGGGCCTCTAGGAAGCCGCTACAGCCCCCATTAGGCCTCCCCGCCAACGCCCTAGCGGCTGGGGCCTACAGGGCCTCCAGGTGACTCCCGAGAGTCACTATAGGGGGGCTATCGGGCCGGGGGTGCCTTGGCGAGTTCCCGATCAAGTTCCGGGTCGAGAGCGTTTGCCCGGCGGCGGCCATTGATTATGTGAGCAACCTCGGAGGGCACCACGCCGTAGTCGGTGGCAATCGCTTTTTGAGTATGTCCAAGCAGTGCCCGGCCTACGATCGTTGTGACCGCACGGTCATCCAATTTGCAATAGGTCCGCCCCGCCGCTTCCCTGTCGTCGGCATTGTCCTGATGACTGCCCACCGCCAAGTGATCGGGATTGACGCAGCTCGGACGATTGCAAAGGTGCCGTATGACCTGATCGCGGCGCACTGGCCCGTGGATGGCTTCATACAGATAGCGATGGGCGGGGACGCATCTGTTTTCTACCCTGAACAGTCCGTAGCCTCGCGGCGCCCCACCAATCCAATCAATGCACCGGCTACCGTGGACAATCTCGGTGTCCGGATTTGGCTTCGTCTTCGTCGTAAACCGGAAGTCCGTCTTGGCATCCATCATTGTGCTGCCCCCTCGCTCGGTGCGGCATTGTCCGTATCCACTGGCTCCACGCGAGGCCGTCCGCCCCGCCGCTTGGCAAGCTCCGGGGGCACTGGCAGGCCAACCCTGATCATCAGCTTGCGGACTTCGCTGATTAACTTGGCTTCGGCAGGACTACGCCGCCGGCGGGCAGGTTTGGGGGCCATGTTATTGCACCCCAGGCATGGCCTCAGGCCCGCTTAAGTCCCCTTTCCGGGCCGCCTCAGCGGCCAGCCTAAGGGCCAGCTTCAAGGCCCCTGAACGGGTCGGGAAAGGGTTCCGATCGGTGCGTAGGGCGTTCGCTATGGTGATGATGTTCGCCGCGTCATCGGGGCTCAGTCTGATGGTGATCCTGTCGTCCATTAGTTGTTCTCGGTGTTATGGGTTGGGCGCACCGGCTCAGCAGGCGCCTACTGTCGGGATGTCCTGCGATAAAAATGAAGACGGCCCGGACGGTGCTGACGGGGCGCTTCATGGGGGTCGGGGCTGGGCAATCCTTGGCTTGCGATGCCGCAGGGAGGAATGGCCTACATTTTGTGTTCAAAAGCCATAATTAACCACCACCAATAGCTCATACCTATATCGGAACGACCTACTGGCTTCCTAGTCCTGTAGCGGGTTCCCCTATCGCCGCTGCGGCCCAGGTCGCGCGGACCAATCTCCCGCTGTAAGAGGCCATGGAGAGCAACACCCGTTTTACCGGGCGCCGGCCAATCCTCTGCCAGTAGAGGTCGTGGAGAGCCACACCCCGTTTCCCGGGTCGATCCTTCGCCTTGAGGCGGCCTGGAGAGGTGCATCCCGCTTTCGGGACGTTCCGGCCAATCCTTCGCCTTGCGGGCGAGGTGCCGGAAGCCCTCCCCCTTCAATATAGGGGCGACAAAACTCATGGACATCACCCGCCGCGACTACGTTCCCGCCGTATCGCCTACCGGAGCGGGGGCAGCTACGGCGCCAAGTATCGCGGCAAAGGCATCCTCCAGCCCTCCGGCCGCCAGTATGGCGTTCCCCTGCCAATCATGAACGCTGACGGCCCCGCCTCGAAGCCCCCCTATGAGCACCTGAAAGGCCCGCTTATCGGCCCTAGGGGCCACCAGACCCACATAGAGCTGGCCTTCGTCCGTCCGCTCAGGAACCGCAACCCAGCGGCCCGGCAGCCCCCGCGTCAGGGTGGCAATGGTTGCGACTTCGTGGGCACTCAGGCCCCTGGGCGTTGATACGTCGGGGGATACAGTCGTCATGGCTTCGCGCATGTCTGGCGTCCTGGCTGATAGTGGCTGCGCCGATGGTCCGCCACCGGCAGGCACAGACTCCCCCGGCTCAGTATTCGTGGGCAATAGGAAACAATCGGGGGCTTACTGTGCCGTAACGGGCCACTTCAAGGCCGCTTAGGCCCTGTTAGAGACTGCGAAAGGGGGCCATCACAGGCCGTTACTGTTATAGGCCCACAAGCCTTCGGTGGCCTGCCGATTGGTGCGGTCTGTAATCGTCCCGTTCCTGTGGCTTTCGAGTCACAGGGGTTCGGGGGCTGTGCTCGGTGTCCACCCTCTCACCCACCAGCCCGTAGCAACACCTGTCGCACAGCATCCGCCGACCAAGCCCCGTCGCGGGACGTCCGGATACCACGGGCCGTTAGGTCCGCCGCGATCTGGCGAAGGCTGGAACCGGCCTGCCGCATTTCCACAATCATCGGCCCCACGCCAGCGGCGAAGGCCTCAGCCCGCTTCTGTAGCGCCTCGGTGCCCTGTCGGTGGTCCACCCGTGCCCCGGCCCTGAAGCCTCCTAGCTTCACGCCCCGAGCCTTCGCAGCGGCAAGAGCGTCCTTCGTCCGCTTGGCAATCATTTCGCGCTCCTCTTGAGCGATGACCGCCATGAGGCGAACCGTCAGCCGGTTGGCGTTGGGCATGTCTGCCGCAGTAAATTCCACCCCGGCCTTCTCCAGGTTCAGCAGGAAGGCCGCGTCTCGGCTCAACCGGTCCAGCTTAGCTATCACCAGCGTTGCCCCGGTCAATCGGCAGGCCGTCAACGCCTTCGCCAGTTCCGGCCGGCTGTCCACTTTGCCGCTTTCTATCTCGGTATGCTCCGCCAGCAGGGTCCAGTTCCCGCCGTTCAGGAACACCCGAACGGCCTCCCGCTGCGCCTCTAGACCAAGTCCGCTCCGCCCTTGGCGCGCGGTGGAAACCCGATAGTAGGCGACAAACCGGCCGTTGCTCATGCTGTATGACTCCAATCGACGGACGTTGATTGAAACCATACACCGCGCTGGCCGGTTCAGTTCCGCAATTACGGACTCCCTGCCAAGTCCCGGACACATGGCTTGCGGTCCACCGCTGCCATCTTTCTGCTTATGCCGTGGCGTGATGCTGCCCGCTTCGCTCCGGCTGGCGCCGCCGCGTCGTCGATGATCCGATCAAGAGTCCCCCGCGTCCGGGAGGGGGCGGGGGGTCCAAGGAATGACTTCAAAAAACCGGCTAAAGGGTTGTTGTTGTTATTAGACCCTAAGCCGGCCTTCAAGCGGGCGGGGGCGCCGGGTCTAAGAAGTCCGCGTTGCCCCGGCCAAGTGGTGCTACGGTGCTGACATAACGGTTGGAGCGGCGGGATGATTCTGACAGATGAGGAAGCAAAAGCCACCCAGGAAGTGGCCAAGGCCACCGGGAAGGCTATCGACGCGGCCTCAGGGGCCGGCACGATGTTGGTCAACGGCACGGTGGGCAGAATCGCTGCTGCGACCCTTGGCCTAATTGGGGGTGACTGGGTCCAGGAACAGCAGCAGCGCAACCTTGCTCGGATGCAGGCGAAGACGGCGCGTTTACTCGATGGGATCGCCTCCGATCGGCTAAGCACCCCTAGTCCGTCCGTGGTGAAGCCTCTCCTGGAGGCTGCCGCTGACGAAGGCCGGGAGGAGCTTCAGGACCTGTGGGCGGCGCTCCTGTGTAATTCGATGTTGGATGGGGGTCGAAAGGTCCGACGCGACTACTTTGAAGCATTGCGGCATATGGAGCCTGTAGACGCGCTAATTCTGAAATTGGTCCATTGCCAGCCCGAAGAAGGGGGGCTCGAGGGCATGATGCAGTTCCGTAATCAGGAACTGCTGAAGTTCGGTGTGCCTCAAAACGACGCGCTAATCGCCATTACCAAACTGGACAAATTGGGGTGCGTTACACTGCATCCCGGTCAATTCTGGCCCCGGTTTCTTGCGCCGTTTGGCATCGGGCTTATTGACGCTTGCACCGTGGCTTAGTCGAAACGCACCGGAAAGGGCTTCCGCCTGCATCGCTCATTTGCTCCTTGCGCCGGCACTCATCATGGGCACACAATGCGTCCGGCGGCCGGATATGAAGTCAAGATATATCAGTTAGTTAGGTTGGTCATCGATTGGGGCCTCTCGTTTCCCTCACCCGGCACCAGCCCCCGAATTTGGCGCCGCGCCCAGCCTGTGGAACACTCCCCGCCAGCCTCGTCTCAAGAAAGCATCGCCATGAGTTCGATCGAAGCCGGCGGCATCGACTGCGATATCCATCCCGCCGTGCCCAGCCTGAAGGCGCTGTATCCCTACCTGACCGACCATTGGCGCGACATCGTCGAGCAGCGCGGGGTACACGAACTGAACTCCATCGCCTACCCGGCAAACTCCCCCCTGGCCGCCCGTCCGGACTGGCGCGTTGGCGGCATCCTCCCCGGTTCCGATCTGGAACTGCTGCGCCAGCACGCCTTGAACCCGTTCCAGACCAGCATCGCCATCGCCAACTGCCTGTACGGCGTCCAGTTGCTGTTCAGCGAGGACATGGGCGCCGGGTTCGCCCGGGCGGTGAACGACTGGATGGCCGCGCAGTGGTTGGATAAAGAACCAAGGTTGCGCGCCTCCATCGTCGTGCCGGTACAGAACCCGGAGATGGCAGTGGACGAAATAAACCGCCTCGCCCCCGACCGCCGCTTCGTGCAGGTGCTGCTGCTGGCGATGAACGACATGCCGCTGGGCAAACGTCACTACTGGCCAATCTACGCGGCGGCCCAAAAATACGGCCTGACCATCGGAATCCACGCCGGCAGCGCCTACCGTCATCCGGTCACCTCGCTCGGTTGGCCTTCCTACTATACCGAGGATTACGCCGCCCAGGCCGCCGGCTTCCAGCAGGCCCTGACATCGCTGATCTGCGAGGGCGTATTCACAAAATTCCCGGACCTGAAAGTCGCGCTGCTGGAATCCGGCTTCACCTGGCTGCCGGCCCATCTGTGGCGGCTGACCAAGTTCTGGCGCGGCCTG
Organism: Pseudomonadota bacterium; assembly: GCA_021807975.1. GTDB lineage: Bacteria > Pseudomonadota > Alphaproteobacteria > Acetobacterales > Acetobacteraceae > Rhodopila. The sequence goes on from JAKBCJ010000009.1 coordinate 24,467, forward strand.
CGGATGGAGGTGCCCTGGCTGGACCGGGCGCCGGCCGACATCGTGAAGTCGAATGTCCGCCTGACCATCCAACCCTGCGATGGGCCGCCGACCGAGCAGATGTTCCAGAAACTGATGGAACACATGGAGTCGGACGAGCTGCTGCTGTTCTCGACCGACTACCCGCACTGGCAGTTCGACGGGCTGGACGTGCTGCCGCCCGGCCTGTCGCGTGCGACGGTGCGCAAGATCATGATCGACAACCCGCGCGCCACGTATTCCCGGCTGTAACGCCGGTCAGGCATCCATCTTCAGGGCGGCAAGGAAGGCCGACTGCGGGATCTCCACCTTGCCGAACTGGCGCATCCGCTTTTTGCCTTCCTTCTGCTTCTCCAGCAGCTTGCGCTTGCGGCTGATGTCGCCGCCATAGCACTTGGCGGTCACGTCCTTCGACAGCGCGCTGATGGTCTCGCGGGCAACCACGCGGCTGCCGATGGCCGCCTGGATGGCGATCTTGAACAACTGCTTGGGGATCAGGTCCTTCAACCGAGCGCAGATCTGGCGGCCGCGGTTCTCGGCGGCGGCACGGTGGGCGATGAACGACAGCGCGTCCACCACGTCGCCGTTCACCAGGATGGAGATGCGGACCAGATCGCTCTCGGCGTACCCATCCATCACGTAGTCGAAACTGGCATAACCGCGCGAGACGGATTTCAGCCGGTCGTAGAAGTCGAACACCACCTCGTTCAGCGGAATCCGATAGACCGCCATTGCTCGGTTGCCAACGTATGTCAGGTCCACCTGCTGGCCGCGCCGTTCGGTGCATAGGCTCAATACGCTGCCCAGGTATTCGTCGGGCACCATGATGGTGGCCTTGATCCATGGCTCCTCGACATGGTCGATCGACCCGGCGTCGGGCATATCGACCGGGTTGTGCAGCTCCACCATCCCGCCGCCATGGGTTTTGAAGATGTGATAGACCACGGACGGCGCGGTGGCGATCAGGTCCAGGTCGAACTCGCGGCTAAGCCGTTCCTGGATGATCTCCAGATGCAGCAGGCCGAGGAAGCCGCAGCGAAACCCGAAGCCCAACGCGGCGGAGGTCTCGGGCTCATAGTGGAAGCTGGCATCGTTCAGGCGCAGCTTGCCCAGACTGTCGCGCAGCTTTTCAAAATCGTCGGCGTCGATCGGGTACAGGCCGCACCAGACCACCGGGATCGACGGCTTGAAACCGGGCAGCGCCTCCAGCGCCGGCACACGGTCGTCGGTGATGGTGTCACCCACGTTGCAGTCGGCGACGGTTTTGATGGCGGCAGTGATGTAGCCCATCTCGCCCGGGCCAAGTTGGTCCACCGGGATCATCTTGGGGGTGAAGACGCCGACCTGTTCGACGGTGTGGATCGACCCTTGCGCCATCATCTGGATCTTCTGGCCGCGCTTCAGATGGCCGTCCTTGATGCGCACCAGGATGACCACGCCCAGATACTGGTCGTACCAGCTATCGACCAGCAGCGCCTTCAGCGGTGCGTCCGGATCGCCCTTCGGCGGCGGCAGGCGGGTGACCAGCGCTTCCAGCACACCATCGATGTTCAGGCCGGTTTTGGCGCTGATCTCGACCGCGTCAGAGGTATCCAGGCCGATCACGTCCTCGATCTGCTGCTTGACGCGTTCCGGTTCGGCGGCGGGCAGGTCGATCTTGTTCAGGATCGGCACGATCTCATGATTCGCGTCGATCGCCTGATAGACGTTGGCCAGGGTCTGGGCTTCCACCCCCTGCGACGCGTCCACCACCAGCAGGCTGCCCTCGCACGCCGCCAGGCTGCGGCTGACTTCGTAGGCGAAGTCCACATGGCCCGGCGTGTCCATCAGGTTCAGCACATAAGTCAGGCCGTCCTTGGCCTTGTAGCTCAGGCGGACGGTCTGCGCCTTGATGGTGATGCCGCGTTCCTTCTCCAGCTCCATGCTGTCGAGGACCTGTGC
>JAKBCJ010000281.1 GCA_021807975.1 Pseudomonadota bacterium
TCACGTCGATGGCCTGGCCGACCCGCCGGGCTATTGCAGGCGGCTTCGGCGGCGGCTGAACGATCTGGCGCCGGGCCGGCATGCCTATCTGGCGATTGAAAAGATACTTGGCGCCGGCGAGGCCTTGGCTACCGATTGGGATGTCGATGGCACAACCGGTTACGACTTCATGAATGAGGTCAGTGCCCTGCAAAACGATGCCGAGGGTGTCGAGGCGTTGGGCCGGTTGTGGCACGGCCTGACCCATCGATCCGCCGCGTTTGAGCCGGAGGAGGTCGCCGCCCGGGAGGAAATCCTTCGGGTTGGGTTCGATGCGCAATTGCGTGCGGTGACCGAAGCGCTTCATCGCGTCGCCCGCGCCGACCTTGCTACCCGTGACGTTTCCGCGGCTCGGATTCGTGCGGGCCTGATCGCCCTGCTCGCGCATTTCCCGGTGTATCGCGGATACGATGCGGGCTCCGTGCGATCCGCCAGCGACCAGAAGGCGTTCGCGAAAGCGCTTTCGGCGGCTAAACAGGCGGCGCCGGAGGCTTTGCATCCTGTGTTGGACCATCTGGACCGCTGGCTGGGTGGTGCGCCGGGCGACAAAAACGCGGTCACCCGCTTTCAGCAGCTGAGTGCGCCATTGGCCGCCAAAGCCGTGGAGGATACGGCATTCTACCGTTACGGCCGGCTGCTGTCGCGTAACGATGTGGGGTTCGATGCAGCCCGCCCGGGCGGGTCCGTGGCCGATTTCCATCGGGCTTGTGCGGATCGCCTTGCTACATTTCCGGGCTCTATGCTGGCAACGGCGACCCACGATCACAAACGGGGCGAGGACGTACGCGCTCGTCTGGCGGTAATCGGAGAGAACCCCGGCGCATGGGCTGGCTTTGTTCAACAGTGCCTTGCTCTGAAGGCAAGCCGGCCGGATCCGGCGGATGAGATCATGCTGTATCAAACGATCGTCGGCGCATGGCCGCTCGATCTGGATATCGCCGATGCGGCCGGGTGCCTGGCGTTTGCCGAACGGCTGGCGGTCTGGCAGTCCAAGGCGCTGCGGGAAGCGAAGCTACGGACGAATTGGAAATCTCCGGATGAAGCCTACGAGGCCCTGGCGCGGAATTTCCTGTTTGCACTGCTGGCGAGGGAATCTCCGTTCCTGTTGCTGGCGCGATCTTTTGTTGATGCGATCGCCCCGGCCGGGGCGTTGAATGGACTGGTGCAGACCCTGTTAAAGGCGACCGTGCCTGGCATGCCCGATTTCTTCCAAGGAACGGAATTCTGGGATTTCAGCCTGGTCGATCCCGACAACCGCCGGCCGGTCGATTACGACGCGCGCCGTTCCGCTCTGGCTGCCGGAGCGGCACCGGCCGCATGTCTGCCCACTTGGCGCGATGGCCGGATCAAACAGGCGATGGTTCGGGATCTGCTGGGACTGCGGCGCCGCATGCCCCTGCTGTTCGCGCGCGGCGACTACAGTCCGCTGCCGGTAACGGGTGGCATGGAGCGGCATATTCTCGCGTTCAGCCGCCGCTTTCAGGACTCGTTGCTGATAGTTGCGGTCCCGCTGCTGGCGCAGCGCCTGCTTTCGGGGGGGGATCGGATTGCGTTGGACGCCGGCAAGCTGGAACGTAGCAGCCTTACCATACCCGAACACCTGCACGGCCGTCAGGTTCTGTCACTGTTTCAGGATAGGCGAAGTGTGGATGTTTCCCCGGAAATGCCGCTGGCGTCGCTGCTGGGGGACTTTCCCATGGCGGTCCTGTTCGTGGCGGATACCGCTTGATCAGACGCCGATTTCCACGCAGACGGGCACATGGTCGGACCCGCGCGGCCAGTCGCGGGCATCCCGTAGAATGGTTTGGCTGCGCAACCCCGGCTTCAGATCTGGCGTGACCCAGATGTGGTCCAGGCGCCGTCCCCGATCCGAAGCGCGCCAGTCCTGGTTCCGGTAAGACCACCAGGAGTACAGTTTCTGGTCGGCCGGGACGAAGTGCCGCACTGCGTCGATGAAGCCGGCGTTCATCCAGGCGTCCAGGCCCTCGGTTTCCGGGGCTGTGTGGCTGACGACGTCCTTGAGTTGCTTATGGCTCCAGACATCGTGTTCCATCGGGGCGATGTTCAGATCGCCCACCAGCACACTTCGGGTCAGGCCCGGGCGCGCGGCGAACCACATCCTGGCTTCGGCGATGAAATCCAGTTTATGGCCGTATTTCGGGTTCTCCGCCCGGTCTGGGACATCGCCGCCGGCCGGCACATAGAAGTTGTGCAATTCGATCGGACCGGACGGTATCTGAAGCGCGGCGGCGACATGACGGCAATCCCCCTTGCCGCACCAGTCGGGGGCCAGATCGTGGACCTCCAGCGGGATTTTCGACAGGATCGCGACCCCGTTGTAGCCCTTCATGCCGCGAAACACCCGGTGCGGATAACCCAAGGGCTCCAGCGCATCGGCGGGGAACAACGCGTCCGGAACCTTGGTTTCCTGCAAGCAAATTACATCAGGGCGCAGCGCCTCAACCAAATTGTCCAGCAGGCCCACCCGCAGGCGCAGCGAGTTGATGTTCCAGGTGGCGATCCGCAGCGGCGTCATCAAACGATGCGGGTCTTCACCGAACCGACACCCTCCACTACACCTTCCAGCAGGTCGCCGCGTTCGACGGCGGCGACATTTTCCGGCGTGCCGGTAAAGATCAGGTCGCCGGGCGCCAGGGTCACAAGGCGGGACAGGTAAGCGATCGTCTCTTGGACGTTCCAGATCATTTTCGATAGGTCGGACGTCTGGCGCACTTTGCCGTTGACCTTCAACTCGATCAGGCCCGTGGCCGGGTGCCCGATCTTAGATGCGGGAACCATGACGCCGATCGGCGCGGAATGGTCGAAACCCTTGCCCATGTCCCAGGGTTTGCCCTCTTTCTTGGCGGCGTTCTGCAGGTCGCGGCGCGTCATATCCAGGCCGGCGGCATAGCCCCACACATGGTTCAACGCATCCGTCTCCGCGATGTCCTTGCCGCCGGTACCGATGGCGACCACCATTTCCATCTCATGGTGCAACTGCTTGCTCTGCGGCGGATATGGCATGTCGGCATCGTTCAACAGCAGCGCGTCGGCGGGCTTCATGAAAAAGAACGGCGGCTCCCGATCCGGATCGCTGCCCATCTCCCGGGCGTGTTCCGCGTAATTGCGACCGACACAAAAGACGCGCCTGACGGGAAAGCGACCGCCGCCCGCGACCGGAACGGATGTAATAGCCGGCGGGGAGATCACGTAATCAGCCATTCTGTTGCACCTTCTTGTGGATCGATTCCGATCGACCGACGCCGCGTGAGAGTGGCGGGACATACGGGAAAACGGGATTTCAGACAATGGCAGCCGGGACGAGCGCGCGGTCCGCCAAGGGGCTTTATCTTCAGGTGCTGGCCGGCGGCGCTCTGTTCGGCGTGATCGCGGTCATTGCCCCGGCACTGAACATCCCGCTGACCTCCCAGAGTGCCGCGGCCGTAACCGGCCGCCGGTTCATTACGCTTACGACGGTGTTTGTGTCCTGGCGGGAAGGCACGCCGGACGCCGTCAAGGCCAAAGCGATCCGGGGCCGGCAGGGCGTCATGGAGGAAGCCGTGCTGGCGGAGCAGGGAAGGGCGAATTTGGCAAGACATGGCATCCGTCGCACACTTCCGATCGGGAGGAAGCAATCATGCCAACACAACGCAAATCCGCCATCGTTACCGGTGCCGCAAGCGGTATGGGACGGACGATGGCGCTCGCTCTGTCCGGCGCTGGCTTCGATGTCGTGGCGGTTGACCGCAATGCCGAAGCAATGGCCACCCTGCCCGAACCGATCAAGCCGGTGGTGGCCGATCTCGCCCAGCCGGACTCGTTCGATCGCATCGTATCGGAGACCCTGGCCGCGTTCGGCCGCATCGATGTGCTGGTGAACAATGCCGGCATCGGTCAGGCGGCGGTAAGGGACGATCAGCGCCGCAATCCGATCCGCTTCTGGGAAGCGACGCCGGAACAGTGGAACCGCTTCCTGGCGGTCAACGCCACCGGTCCGATCATGATGTCCCGGGCGGTACTGCCGCATATGCTGAAGGCAAACAGCGGGCGGATTATCACCGTCACGACCAGCCTTGGGACGATGGTGCGGGAGGGCTACCTGCTCTACGGATCCAGTAAAGCCGCGGCGGAATCCTCGATGGCCGTTTTGGCGGCCGATCTGAAGGGTACCGGCGTCACCGCCAACGTACTCGTGCCGGGCGGCGTGACCGACACTCCGCTGGTGGGCGATGCCGGCGACCGCTCCAAAATGCTGCGGCCGGAGATCATGGTGCCCCCGCTGCTGTGGCTGGTGTCCGACGAGGCCGCCAGGGTTAGCGGCCGGCGATTTATCGCCGCTGATTGGGATACCCACCTGTTGCCGGCCGAGGCCGCCGAGGCCGCGGGCGCACCCGTCGCGTGGCTGAGCATCGCCCGGATGCCAATCGAACCCGGATAGCAGAAACGCGAATTGCCCGGGCTGCCATGTGATCCAATGTCCATCGATGTTGCATCGCAGGGGCTATCATGGCGGCCACACATGACCATTACGACATTATCGTCATCGGCAGCGGCCCGGGCGGCGCATCGTTGGCGCATCGATTGGCGGCGACCGGCAAGCGAATCCTCATGCTGGAACGAGGCGGCTACCTGCCGCGATCCCGGCAGAACTGGGACGCGAAAGCGGTTTTCGTCGATGGAGTCTATCAGGCCAGCGAAACCTGGTATGGCGGCGACGGCAGCACGTTTCATCCCGGGCTGCACTATTACGTTGGTGGAAATTCCAAGGTCTATGGAGCGGCGTTATTGCGTCTGCGGGAGCGTGACTTTGGCGCCCTTCAGCACAAGGACGGCGTCTCACCCGCATGGCCGCTCGGTTACGATGTTTTCGAGCCGTACTACACCCTGGCAGAGGCATTGTATCACGTCCATGGTGTACGCGGCGAAGACCCGAACGAGCCATGGTCGAGCGCACCCTATGCCTATCCGCCGGTGAAGCATGAGCCGCGAATCCAGCAAATGAACGATATTTTACAGCGTGAAGGATTGCATCCGTTTCACCTGCCGCTGGGGATCAGGCTGGATCAGAATGCCGATGGAAGCGCAACGACATACAGCCCCTGCATCCGTTGCGATACCTTCGATGGGTTTCCCTGCGCGATCAACGCCAAGGCGGATGCCCAGGTAATTTGCGTCGATCCAGCCCGTGCGGCCTATCCAAATTTCACCTTGCTGACCGGCGCTTACGTATCCCGGCTGGAAACCGATGCGACCGGACGCACCGTCAATCGGGTGCATGTGATCCGCGACAATCACTTTGAAGAATATTCGGCCGCTCTTGTCGTCGTTTCCTGCGGCGCACTGAGTTCAGCGCTGCTGCTGCTGCGCTCGTCGAGCGATGCCCATCCAAGGGGGCTCGCAAACGGTTCCGATCAGGTTGGCAGAAACTACATGCGCCACAACATGTCCATTGTCATGGCGTTACTGAAGGAACCTAACCACACCGTCTTTCAGAAAACCATGGCCATCAGCGACTTCTATTTCGGCAGCGATGACTGGGCGTTTCCCCTAGGCCTGATTCAGATGTGCGCGACCTCTCACGGCGAACAGATCCGCGGCGAAGCGGTGCCGGGCTTCCTGAACTGGCTGCCGGAGATGCCGTTCGAGAAAATGGCGGAACACGCGATCGATTTCTGGTTGCAAAGTGAGGACTTGCCCCTGCCGGAAAATCGCATCCGCTACGACGGCGATCGCATCGTGCTGGAGGTTCAACAAAGCAATACCGAGGCGGCGAAGCGACTCAGAAGAAAGCTCGAAGATTTGACGGCTCCGCTGGGTGCATGGCCCGGACTCCTCGACCGCGGGCTGTATCTGGGCAGGAACGTCCCGATCGGCGGCACCGCGCATCAGGCGGGAACGTGCCGGTTCGGGACCAATCCTGCGACCTCCGTACTGGACCTGGATTGCAAGGCGCATGAGGTGGACAATCTGTATGTTGTCGATGCCAGCTTCTTCCCTTCGATCGGCGCGGTAAACCCGACATTGACCATCATTGCGAATGCTCTGCGGGTGGCTGATCGGATCAAGGAGCGGCTCGGCGCGTGAGGACGCTGTAAGCACAGCGCATTTCGCGGATCAGCCGGGTTTTCGCCGATCTAACCCTCGCGGAGGCGTTGTCTCGCGACGCCCCGGGGTTCGAGGCTGAGTCGCGTGGCGCCTCTAACGCAGCAAAGCTGGAGCGGGGCGTCCCTGGACTTTGAGGCGTTTGGCCACCAGGTGCGCGCCGGCCAGAACGCCAACCGCGACCGCTGCCCACAGGGCGTTGCGGTGACGGCTGGTGAACATCTCCCGGGTTGTGGACCGGGCTTGTGCGTCGAAGCGTCCCTGCGCCCCATAAGCGCCGG
>JAKBCJ010000282.1 GCA_021807975.1 Pseudomonadota bacterium
GGCATTGGGCTTCCCTGGCAGGCGGATAACAGCAGAAGCGGCAGGATGGTAAACCAGCGCATGGCGCTTGGTAACGGCTTTCGCGGCGAAGCGCCACGGCCGGTCTGTTTTCTAATCGGAACGACCACGCTTCCGGCATCGGGGCCGGTTATATCGCATCAGCCGAGGTGATCCCCTGTTAGTCATGAGCACGCGTATCGATATCGGATCAATCGGCCAGTGCGGGATGCAGGGTTTTTCTTAAGACGCACCCGTGGTCCTGACCGAACCGAAGGATTCTTCTTTATGAGAAAACACGTATCGCTTGCCTTGATGCTGCTGGCTTTTGCCGGCATCGCGCCAGTCTTGGGCGCCTGTCAGACCACGGCGGGCGTGGGCGCGGACCTGTCCGCCGGCGGCCATGGGTAACGATCAGCGCCGAAAAGCACGCGCCATAAACCGATCGGCAGGGGCTCCGGTGGCCAAGGGACGTGGCGGCCGCCGCCGCGAAGCCGGACAAGCAACAGCGTCTAGCGGCGTTCCGGAAACAGCTCCAACAGGCCAGCTTCGGACGCCGAACACCGGCCGCGTTCGGTAATCAACCCGGTCACCAGCCTTGCCGGAGTCACATCGAATGCCGGGTTGGCGGCGGGGCTGTCCGCCGACACCACGCGCATCGTCGCGATCGTTCCGTCAGCCAGACGCCCGGTCATGTCGGTAACCTCGGCGGCCGAACGCTCCTCGATCGGAATGTCGCGGACGCCGTCGGTCAGCGTCCAGTCAATCGTGGTGGACGGCATCGCCACCCAGAACGGCACGTTGTTGTCGCGCGCCGCGAGCGCTTTCAGGTAGGTGCCGATCTTGTTGGCGGCATCCCCGGTGCGGGAGACGCGGTCGGCGCCGACGATGACCAGATCAACCATACCGTGCTGCATGAAATGGCCGCCGGCGTTGTCGGCGATTACGGTGTGCGGAACGCCATGCTTGCCCAGTTCCCAGGCGGTCAGGGCCGCACCCTGGTTGCGCGGGCGGGTTTCATCGACCCACACATGGATATCGATCCCGGCATTGAACGCGGTATAGATCGGCGCCAGCGCGGTGCCCCAATCGACCGTCGCCAGCCAGCCGGCGTTGCAATGGGTCAGCACGTTCACCGGCCGCCCGGGCCGGACAGCGTCTTCGATCAGCCGCAGCCCATGGTGGCCGATCGCCTCGTTCTGGGCCGCATCTTCATCGGCGATCAGCGCGGCTTCGGCATAGGCGGCGGCAACGCGCTCCTTCGCCGGGATGTTGCGCAGGCGCGTCAGCATACGGTTCAGCGCCCAGGCCAGATTGACCGCCGTGGGGCGGGTGGCGTTCAGCAGTTCGGCGTCGCGCTCCATCGCCTCGCTGGAGGCATCCGCACGCAGCGCCAGGCACAACCCGTACGCGGCAACGGCGCCGATCAGCGGCGCCCCCCTGGTTTGCATCGACTTGATGGCGTGCGCCGCCTCATCGCGCGTTGTCAGGCGCAGCATGTCCACGGCCCATGGCAGCTTGGTCTGATCCAGGATGTGGACCGACCACCCATCATCCGCCAGCCAAACGCTGCGATAGGCGATACCGTCAATTTTCATCGTGAGGAAACTCGTTGATGCAGCACGCAGACCAGTGTGAACAGCCGGCGCGCGGTGTCGAAGTCGATGTCGATCTTTCCGGCCAGGCGCTGGGTCATCAGCTCCGCGCCTTCGTTGTGCAGGCCGCGCCGGCCCATGTCGATGGCCTGGATACGTTGCTCCCGGCCTTCTTCCACCGCCAGGATGTGGCTATCGACCAGTAGCTGATAGTCCTTGACCAGCCGCCGGAACGGCCCCAACGCCAGCCCGATCGCGGTCAGCGGACCGCCGGCGGCATCGCGGATGTCGAAGATCAGGCGACCCTCGACGATCGACAGGTGCAATGCGTATGGCCCGGGACGATCGGTGCCGATCAGCGGCGCGAAATGATTGGCGGCAGCCAGGTCGGCCACCGCCTGCTCCCGATCCGCTTCGATGAACGGTGACAGGTTATTGGGCGACTCGCCGTCCAGCACGACGCTGTCCAGCCGGGCGGCGTTTGCGCTCATCGTTCTTTGGGGTCGCTTTTCAGCATGTTCAGCGTCAGCATTACGCCGACGGTGCCGCCCTTGATCGGGCGCAGCAGGCCCAGCGACATAACCATGGCCAGCGGCAGGAAGATCGCTGCCATGGCCGTCGTGGACAGATCGGTCGAGCGATCGACCACGAACATCAGCGGCACGACGACATGGCCGGTAATCAGGATCGTCAGATACGGCGGTGCGTCGTCAGCCCGGGCGAGACCCAGCGGCGCGCCGCAGTTGCGGCATGCGGTGACGACGCGCAGGAAGCCGTTGAACAGATGGGACTTGCCGCAAGCCGGGCAGTGCCCCAGCAGGCCGCGCCCGATCGCGGTGGACAACTTGGGTTGCGGCCAGGGATTGCGGTCAACAGCCCGATCCGGCTGCCATGGGGTGGTGGTCATACAGAGATCCTTCCGATCGCCCGGGACATGCCAACGCGACACTCAGACGCACAAGATAAGCGTTGCTGCGCTGCAATACCATATCGCTTCTCTTGATCCACACCGCCATCAGCGGAAGACTGCGCGCATGGCACGTATTCTGATCGTCAATCCCAACTCCTCGCGGGCCTGTTCGGCCGGCATTTCCGACGCGATAGCGCCATTTCGCTTTGCCGGCGGCCCGGTTCTGGAGGTGGTGACGCTGGATGAAGGCCCCCCTGCCATCTATACATGGCGGGACTGGCATGCGGTGGCGGAACCGATGTGCCGGCTGGTCGAGGCGTCCGATGCCGACGCATTCGTCATCGCCTGCGCGTCCGACCCGGGGATCGAGGCGGTGCGAACCGCCACCGCCTGCCCGGTCTTCGGCATTTTCCGCTCCGCCATAGCCGCGGCCGCGGCCCGGGCGGAAAGGTTCGGGGTCATCGCGCTGGTTGATTCGTCCAAGGCCAGGCACCGCACCGCGCTGCGGGCGATGGGGCTGGAGGATCGTCTGGCCGGGGAGGTCGCGATGAACGTGTCGATGGACACCCTGCTGGAGCCCGACGCGGCCCGTTCGGCGCTGGTCGCCGCCGGGCGGGAACTGGCGGCGCTGGGGGCCGAGACCATCGTTCTGGGCTGCACCGGCATGGCGCACCATCGGGCGGCGGTAGCCCGGGCCGTGGGGTTGCCGGTGATCGAGCCAACCGCCGCCGCCGCCGTGCTGGCGATAGCGGCTGTCGCCCCGTAAACGGTTCTCTCCCCATCGTTCGGACGAGCCGAACCATGGGGAATGCGTGGAAAGGTTATGCCAGCCGTTCGGTGTTTGCCGCGACCGCGGTGCGAAGCGGGCTTAGCGCGGCTGCCTGCGCCCGCGGCGCCATCATCCCCAGCGCCATGAAGTTGGAATGCGCCCGATCGAACCATCCATGCGCGATTACGGCATAACCGGGCTGGAAGCCGATGCCGTAACACCGAGCCGCATCGAACAATGGGGCGGTTGCGCTGGAGGGCATGGAATTTTCGAACCGGGACTCCGCTTGTTCGATGTCGCGATGGTAATGACGGAAAAAAATTCGTCAGCGCCAGTTCCGGACACACGCTACCTCCACGCTGCGCTTGTGTGCCCGTTCCATAAGCATGACCATGCGTTCGACGGCAACGGAGCGAGATTCGGACTTCTGAATTGGACCCAACCGGGCGGCGGCGACGGTAATGCGCCCGGACAACACGACTTCCTGCGTTAACGCAGCCAGGATGCCACGGGCTGGCAGCTAAGCAATCGTCCTTACTTGCCGTTCCGCGACACCGACACTACGAAGCACGGCGATTGGCCTGATTTTTGGGGGGCCGAACACGATGGAGAAAGAAAATGATCGATTATGACGTGAAGGTCAGCCCGTCGAAGGCCGGCCTGAAACGCGAAGACCAACTGGCGTGGAAGATCGCCGGTGTCGCGGCCGACAAAGTGGCCGTGCCCAAGGACGTGACCGCGATGATTATCAACCGGATCATCGACAATGCCTCGGTGGCGATTGCGTCCACCAACCGTCATCCCATCGTTTCGGCGCGCGACATGGCACTGGCCCGTCCGAACAAGCGCGGCGCGTCGGTGTTCGGCGTGAAGTCGTCCACCCGCGTCAGCCCCGAATGGGCCGCCTGGGCCAACGGCGTGGCGGTGCGCGAGCTTGACATGCACGACACGTTCCTGGCCGCCGATTACTCCCATCCCGGCGACAACATCCCGCCGATCCTGGCCGTCGCGCAGACGCTGGAGAAATCCGGCCGCGATCTGATCCGCGGCATCGCCACCGGCTACGAGATCCAGATCGACCTGGTGCGCGCCATTTGCCTGCACGAACACAAGATCGACCATATCGCCCATCTGTGCCCCGCCCAGGCCGCTGGTATCGGCACGCTGCTGGGCCTGAAGCAGGACGTCATCTATCAGGCTGTCCAACAGGCGGTGCATGTCAGCTTCACCACCCGCCAGTCGCGCAAGGGCGAGATCAGTTCCTGGAAGGCCTACGCCCCGGCACACTCCGGCAAGCTGGCGATCGAGGCGGTTGACCGCGTGATGCGCGGCGAGGGTGCGCCCAGCCCGATCTATGAGGGTGAGGACAGCGTCATCGCCTGGATGCTGAACGGCCCGCAGGCGCATTACGTCGTGCCGCTGCCCGCCCCCGGCGAAGCCAAGCGGGCCATCATGGACAGCTACACCAAAGAGCACAGCGCCGAGTATCAGTCGCAGGCGCTGATCGACCTGGCGTTCCGCATGCGCGAGAAGATCGAGAACTTCGACGCCATCGAAAGGATCGTGATCCACACCAGCCATCACACCCACTACGTGATCGGCACCGGTGCCAACGATCCGCAGAAGATGGACCCGAAGGCCAGCCGCGAGACGCTGGACCACTCCATCATGTACATCTTCGCGGTCGCGCTGCAGGACGGCACCTGGCATCACGTCGATAGCTATGCGCCGAAGCGGGCGGCCCGGGAGGATACCGTGAAGCTGTGGCATAAGATCGAAACGACGGAAGACCCGGAATGGACGCGCCGCTATCGCGCGACCGATCCGAACGAGCTGTCTTTCGGCGGCCGGGTGGAGATTTTCATGCGTGACGGCAGCAGGCTGGACGACGAAATGGCCGTTGCCAACGCGCATCCGCTGGGTGCCAGGCCATTCGGCCGCGACGACTACATCCGCAAGTTCCAGATCATGACGGACGGGATCATCACCACCCGCGAGTCCAACCGCTTCCTGGAAGCGGTGCAGGATCTGCCCAAGCTGGCGGCCGGCGATCTGCATCAACTGAACGTCGTGCTGCCCGCGGGCGCGCTGACGGTCGGGAAGCCCGGGATACTCTAACCAGGAGGAACGCATATGAGCGAAACAACGACTCTTCCCAACAGAGCGAAAAAAGGCGTCGGCCTGTCCGGCGTCACCGCCGGCAACACCGCGCTGTGCACGGTCGGGCGGTCCGGTAACGATCTGCACTATCGCGGTTACGATATCCTCGATGTCGCCGACACCTGCGAGTTTGAGGAAATCGCCTATCTGCTGGTGCATGGCGCGCTGCCGACGCGGGCGGAACTGAAAGGCTACAAGGCGAAGCTGAAAATGCTGCGCGGCTTGCCGATGTCAGTGAAACTGGCGCTGGAAGCGCTGCCCGCGGCGTCGCATCCGATGGATGTGATGCGCACGGGCGTGTCCGCGCTGGGCTGCACGCTGCCGGAAAAAGACGACCAAAACCGGCCCGGCGCGCGCGATATCGCCGACCGGCTGATGGCCTGCCAGGGATCGATGCTGCTGTACTGGTATCATTTTGCCCATAACGGCAAACGCATCGAGGTAGAAACCGACGACGATTCCATCGGCGGCCACTTCCTGCATCTGCTGCACGGCGAAAAACCGTCGGAAATGTTCGTGCGCGCCATGCACACATCGCTGATCCTGTACGCGGAGCATGAGTTCAACGCATCGACGTTCACCTGCCGTGTCGTTGCTGGTACGGGGGCCGATATGTACTCGGCGATCGTCGCGGGCATCGGCGCGCTGCGCGGCCCGAAACATGGTGGCGCGAACGAGGTTTCTTTCGAGATCCAAAATCGCTACGCCACGCCTGACGAAGCCGAGGCTGATATCCGCAAGCGGATCGAAGCCAAGCAGGTCGTGATCGGGTTCGGCCACGCGGTCTATACCATCGCCGATCCGCGCAACAAGGTGATCAAGGAAGTCGCTCGGCGGCTCTCGCAGAACGCCGGGTCGATGAAGATGTTCGATATCGCCGACCGGATCGAAGCGACGATGTGGGATGCCAAGAAGATGTTCGCGAACCTCGATTGGTTCTCGGCCATCAGCTATCACATGCTGGGCGTTCCGATGTCGATGTTCACACCGC
>JAKBCJ010000283.1 GCA_021807975.1 Pseudomonadota bacterium
CAACAGCGACCGCTTAATACCGGCCAGCACCTGTTGCATCTGGTTCACGATGGCACCCGGCGCCTTCATCTTCGCGACAATCAGCCCGGCTTTGCGCGCGACCATCGCGTCTGTGACCATCGTTTCGATGAACGAGCGCAGCGGGTAAAGCGTGCGCTGATAGACCGACCGGCCGACGTAGCCGAAAGACGAAACGGTGTAGCCTAGATAGATCGGTTCCTCGTTCAACTTCACCACCACGCGGGACCGGTGATAGACTTGGCCCGCGACGGAGACGTTGCCTGTGGTCTTGAGGAAGTCCATCGCGTTCGGGTTAAGGTTCAGGACCAATGATCCCGCCGTGTTGAGCGGATCGAACACGTTGAAACTGATATCCGCTTTCGCCAATTTGGCCGGGTCTAGCGGCGTGTCCGACGCTTCCCCGTCAACCACCAGTGCGATCGAGGCAATGCCGTAGATCCGCGACAGCCGCATTAGGTTGAAAATGTGCTTGTCAGCACTGATCTTGGCCCATTCGTCCAAGAATGCCTTTTTGACTCGTTCCTCGGGGCCGCGCGATACCGCGATCTCCCGGGCCTGCGATTGCGCCATGGCGATCGGAGCCTCAACCAGTTTGGCGCCTAGCGGATGAAACTCATATATGGTTTTGCATAAATAATAACCGGGCGGGTCGCCTGGCTTTATCGTGTCCGCGGTCATCATGTCGGACAGGGCGCCCCCCAAGCCGGCGCCGTTGCTTAGGGACAATTCAGCCATAGTTGCCCCCTCACCTTATCGCGAATCCGCGCAATCCCAGTTGCATACCGCCGCCGACTGGCGCGTGATGTGCGCCATGCACGGTTTCCAGGTCATCGTCATCCCGGCCGCCCTGATCGCCGCCGTCATCTGCTTTCAATCCGCCCGCACGCTGGCGATGGTCGGGTTCGTCGCCTTAGTGATCTGGTCTCTGGCCTAAGTGACGCCGTTGCTATCGCCCAGTGCGATCGCGACCGCATACGTGAAAGTGTCTAGCAAATCGTCCGCGCGCTTCGCCGCGTCCTTGTCACCAACCCGGAATCCATAGACCTGGGCAAGCATGTGGTTGCGCGACGTGCTTTTGAAAATGGTCTGTTTCTCGAACGCATAGCGAGACCATTTCACCTTACCCTGAAACACCGCGCCGCTGGCGTTGATCGCGCGGGCATCCTTGCCGGCACTCGTCAAGCCTTGCGGCAGGGCCTGGGCAGGCAAGCCGCGCATGGCACACTGTTGGAGCAGGATCGATCCTGACTGTGCATCCTCGATATAGGCCCCGTTCGATCCGAACCGGGCCCGGCATTCGCGAGCGAGGTCTTCCAATCGTTTCAGCACTGTGGGAATCCACGTTTCCAGCATCGCCCCGTCGATCTGGATGACATCCCAATCCAAACACACCAAAGGATGGCCGACGAACTGGGAAGACGCCCAATAACTGACCGCTGTCCCGTCGTTGCCGCTGCCTGTCTTAACCGCGGTATCGATGACGGCAAACACGCGATCGCACACGGCAGGGTAGGGAACGGGCTGGCCGTCCTGCAAAAGCCATTCCTCTAGGAAGAAGGCATCCCCGGAAAAGTCCACGAATTCCGCTAAATACTCCTGTTTGAATATCATCGGGTGGACTTCCCGACGCTTTTCATCGAGATATTCCGGCTTGACTAGCGGGTTTACGCTGGACGGCGCGTAATGCTGTTTAAACTTCCGCTCAGGATTATTGCATATCTCATAGAAGAAGTTCGTCGGATCGTTGCCATTCGGTGTCGAGAATACCCATACGACCGGGTTGGGACGAGTGGCCATCGTCGGCTCAATCGACTTTGACCAAATGTTCTGCATCTGGACCGGCTTGGTAAACGCCGCCTCGTCAACCAGCACGTCGTCATATTCACGGCCGCGACCGGCGAGTTCGTTGTCGATCAACGACCAAAAATCAATCTGGCCGCCATTCGATAGCCGGATGATGCCTGCTGTTTTGCTGGCCTCGGTTTTCAGCGGCGCCAGAGCGGACAGTATCTCAACGTAGGGCTCGGACCATTGCTTATGCTCAGGGGTGAATAATCCGACTTTGCGCCCCCGCGCGCCGCTGTTGATCGCAATCCCCTCCATCATCTTGGTCTTGCCGAACCGGCGTCCACACCGCACCGCGTTGCGGTCCGACCGGTTGCGGTACACCTCGACTTGTCCTGCGTGGAACGTGGGCATCGTAATGGTTATGTTCGGCATCAGGCGTTGATCCAGCCCGCCACCTGTTGCCCATAGCTGGTTAGCGTCTGACCGCCGTCTGGTGTCAGAATATCCCACGCCGCCTGAGAGTCCCAATTCCATGCGGCACATCCGACACCGGATTGCTGAACCGCGATACAGGTCTGAGTGCCGCCCGGATCGAGATTCTGATCGTCCGTCGATATGCCGTATTCGCCGATGATCACCGGAACCGTGCCGTCGCCGCTCGGGATCGTTTGGCATTGTTGGATATAGCCCGCGACCATGCCATTCAAAAACGTCTGGCTGGTCGAGTAGCTGTTTGTGCCGTTTGATGCGTTGAAGTCCGGCAACCCGTTGTAAATGTGCAGATCCCAGATGATGTTCGTCAGATTGGCATATTCGGACGAGATCAACCCGTGGCCGGCGCCAAGCACCAGAATCCCCGTGCTGTAATCCCCCAGCACTTCCATCATAATCGGGCTGTTGTTGCCGGCCCCCCTGATCGCATTGTAATTCGACACTTGCTCAGCCGACAAAGTGGACCCGGGCCCGCTCGGCTCGTTTAGGGTTCCGAACCAGACATACGGATTGCTGGCAAACGCGGCGGCCAGGCTCGCGAACCAATTATCTTCGCTGGTCAATGCCGAACCGCTCAATGGCGGCACACCGCCACCGGCCCCGCTGTGATGCTCCAATTCAACGACGATACCCATCGGGGTCAACTGATCGATAAACGTCTGGTAGTACGACGGCGGGTTGTAATTGAAACAGACCAACCGAATGAAATTGAGTTTTGGAAACAGGGTCAGCAGCGGGGTTCCCGCCGCCGAAGTGCTGACGCTACCCTGGTCGGATTCGTAAACGTTGATGCCGCGGGCGATGAACTGGTTGCCGTTCGGATCATAAATCAAACCGTTCCGCATCGCGAACTGGCCGGTTCCTGAAGCGGCCGGCGCGACCGTAACGGTGACCGAATAGGACTGCGGCGTATTTGATGCGTTGGTCGCGGAAACCGTGACAGTCAATGGATAGCTGCCGGCCGCTACAGATGCCGAGTTGAACACCAGCGACGAGCCGTTGACAGCGAAGTTCGTCGTGTTGTTCAGGGCGAACGCAACGCCAGTCAAAGCGCCGCTTGAGGATGATGCCGATAGTGTGCCGGCGACAGTCCCGATGGCCGATCCTGACGTGACAGCGGACGCCGGGGTCAAGTTGGCCCCAGTTATCGCCGTCGCGACGCCGATGTTGGCGATCTGCGCGCCGATCGTTCCGATAACGATGGTTGCAGTGGGTGAGGGCACGGTGAGTCCTTAGTCCAGCATCAGAATAATGATCATCGCGAACCCGAATGCTGCGATGACCCAGGGGAGGTTAGCCATCAGACCTTTGACGCTCCTGAATCTTGCACCGGAACGCATCGACCCGCGCACACCCGGCTGCGAACTCGTCGCGGATCATCGCGGCCTGGTTCTCCGCCGACATAGCCGCACGGATTACTTCGTCTTCGCGCGTCCAGCGGATCGGGCGGTCGGTCATTCGGGCAGCCCACCGATGATCGTGATGGTGTTGCCAGCGTCTTTGTCTTCGTCCGCTGCCGGCCGCGCCTCGGACCATCGGCCTCGCGTCTTCATCCAGAAGATCGCAGCCGCGACGTTGCCGCCTTTGGTCGCCATGTTAAACAGCGATTGCGCCACCCGCGCGTTCGCGGACGGCAAGCCAGTATCGAGTTCGGCGCGAAAATACTTGTGCAGCGTCGGCAATGTAATGTTCAGAATGCCGCAGATTTCCGACTGCGTGATGCCGATCGCGGTCAGCATCGAAACCATCTTTCGGCTTTCGTCAGTCGGTTCGTATCGGCGCTTCAGTTTGCGAGTGCTCTTTGCCGTCGCGGCCATCGGTTATTTCGGCATCTTCCGGCCGTATGCGCGCTCAACCTCATGGGATGGACGAAGGTCACGGCTCATTTGGTTGGCTGTCTGGCGTTCACTCATTGATGGCGGCGGGGCGTGCCTCACCGTTGGCCTCGATGACCCGGAACCAAACTTTCCGTCTTCAGCGCGTGGATGCTTTGTCTCAGCCCACGCGTCCACGCGGGCGGCAACTTTCGCCACGCTGTCGGCCACGGCTTCCAGCTTCTTTGGGTCAAGAACCATTGGGTGCCTCTTTCATGCGATCCGCCGCGATGTCCGCGAACGTCCGGTCGTCGCCCTCAAGCGTGGCGGCCTGGCCGGTGAATAATTGCCATCGGGCGACAGCGATATCGACGTAAGCAGGGTTCAGTTCGATCGCATGGACGCTGCGGCCCGTCATCTCACCCGCGATTATCGTGGTGCCGGAACCGGAGAACGGCTCGTAAACAGCTTGACCAGGCGAGGAATTGTTTTCGATCGGGCGCTTCATGCACTCGACCGGTTTTTGCGTGCTGTGGCCGGTTTCGGATTTTGCCGGCTTGGGGATCTGCCATAGGGTGGTTTGCTTGCGGTCGCCATGCCAGTGGCCCTTTGCTTTATCGCGAACGGCATACCAACATGGTTCATGTTGCCAATGATAGTCGCTGCGACCAATCGCGAAATTACTTTTGCTCCAGATTATCTGGCTTCGTAAGCCGAAGCCTGATGCAATCAAACTTTCCGCGACTTCATGACTATGGAGGCTCGCACACCAAACGTAAGATACATCTCCAGGAAACAACGCCCAGGCTTCGCGCCAATCTGCGCGGTCGTCGTTCATAACGGCGCCTACGGCTCGCCCACCGATGGGCGAGCCGTTCGATCTGACTCTTTCGTTCCGCCAATTCGCATCGTAAACGACCCCATACGGCGGGTCCGTCACCATCAGATGCGGCTTAACCCCGTTCAGCACCCGCTCAACAGTCGCGGCGTCAGTAGAGTCCCCACAGATAATCCGGTGTTTTCCCAGCAACCAGACGTCGCCCAGCGCCGATACCGGGGTGGCGGGCTCTTCCGGAATATCGTCCGGGTCCGTCAGGCCCTCGTTCTGATCCGCCAGCAGAGCAGCAATCTCATCGCTACCGAAGCCTGTCAGCGCCAGATCAAACCCATCGGCCTTCAGTTCGCCAAGTTCAACCGCGAGCAAGTCATTATCCCAGCCCGCGTTCATCGCCAGTTTGTTGTCAGCCAAGATATACGCCTTGCGCTGCGCCTTCGACAGATGCGCCAGTTCGATGACCGGAACCTCAGTCATCCCCAACTTGCGCGCGGCCAGCACACGACCATGCCCGGCAATAATCCCATGATCGCCGTCAATCAGGACCGGATTGGTGAATCCAAACTCCCGGATCGATGCTGCAATTTGCGCGACCTGAGTATCAGAATGGGTACGTGCATTATTCGCATACGGAATGAGTTTTTCAACAAATTCAACGCGATATGGGAGCATTTTCCCTTTTGTTAGGCTAAATTCCTTCACCCTATCACCAGCACATCTTCGATCTTCAAAATCAGTTCCGTGGGTCGGCCGAACATCATCGAGATCACCTTGACATGCCGGCGGTCGGACCACGTTACCACGCACTCGAACCCGGCGACCGGGCCTCGGACAATGCGGATGGTCTGGCCGGGCGGGATGGTGCTGAACGCCGAAGCCTTCGCCACACGGTTCGGCAGGCGGCCGACGAGGTCTTCCATCATACCCACCGGAAGCGGTGACGGATCGCCGAGGATTTCCAGGACGGCCGGCATGTGCAGTATCTGCTGCCAATAGTCGCGGCGCCGATCGAAGTGGACGAACATATGACCGGGAAGCCACGCCCGCTCGGTGGGGGGGCGCCGGCGCTGGCGATGCTCGAAAGTCAGGTGGTGATACGGAAGCCGCGTCTGGTCCAGCAGCCGGCGGAGTAACCGTTCCTTGCCGGTGATGAAGCGCATAACGAACCATTCCGGCTCGCGTTCGGCGCCTGGGCGGATGGCGGTGACGAATTCGGGGGAATAATTCACCCCCATAGACTTCGACGCCGAGATTGTCGGATTGTTCTGCGCGATAGCAGGGCCACTTGCCCCGTCGATTCCCGCCTCTATCCCGTCCGCCTCAACTCCGTCCAGCCTTTTGGGCTGCGGCATCTCCGAATGGGACTTCAACGACGAACCGCGAATGTCGGTCATAATCACAGAAGCGTGTCCTTTTGGCATTAGTGAATCGCGCGTCGCAAGACTTTTTTGTTGGTCCGGGAA
>JAKBCJ010000284.1 GCA_021807975.1 Pseudomonadota bacterium
CCAGCCCGGCGGTGGAGGCGAACCGTATCTGTGTTCCGTCCGCCAGTTGCAGCCCGAGGTTGACGCCGTTGGCCGTCGTTTCCAGCACCGGAAGCTCGGCCAGCAGGTTGGTGATGCTGGTGTCGGCCAGTTCGGTCTGCTGGCCACTGCCCGGATCGACCGAGACCAGTTCGATCGGCGCGCCGTAGCTGGTGGATGATACACTGAGTTACCGAGACCTGATAACTTCTTCCACCTGCTCGCAGAGCGAACTCGCTGGATGTGCGCCCCGTTCGGGGTAATCATAAAGGATAAGACTGAGAAATTTATTGTTGGCAAAGTTTACCATGACCGGGGCTGACGCTTGATTTTTCCCGAAACACATGTATTCCATTTCACCGCATAAAAAAAATCCATTCATAGCTAAGTCTGGGCGTGGATCTTGTATATGCATCAATTTCATGAAGGTGTAGGACTTGACTGTGCAGTCCGGGTTGTGCTGCGCGAAACTCGCTAGCGCCGACTGCTCTGCCTCACTTTGCGTCATCTGTCCTTCGATCGTAGGTGACTTGCGCTCAGCCGGATTTCCGGCCATTGCAAAGCTGGATAGGCAACACAAGAAGAACGCCAATTTCGCCAAAAAAATCCAGGCTGACGTCCGCCTGAAGCTAAAGGACAGTCTATGTTTCCGCGTATGACATGACGCCATTGGAACTCTCCTCTAAATCACGTGCCATGAACCGGTTTGCGGTTGGATAATCCTATTTCCAGCTCCTGCGGGGAAATTAAGGGGTTGGTTTATAAAGGCGAAGCCAAGATTCAATGTCGTATTCAGTCTTCGCGGCACCGCTGGGGGTCGCCTGGAACAGACCAAGCCCCCGCCACATAGAGCAATAAAATATTTCATCTCCTGGTCGTTGTCTATCAAATATCTAAATATCGTCCATAATTTTACTAAAGCCGAATCTATGGCGCTGCGGAACATTTTAGTGGTTCAGTCAAGCGCGCCTTCTCGTCTTTACGCGCGATATATTGGCAGGTCACCATATTATCGGGAATTTTCCGCAACAGCCACACCCTGGTGTAACTGTACGAACATATCGCGTATGGCGAATAGCCATTGATAAACCAACTAATGAGTATGTCTCCATTCGGGAGTCGGTCCTCGCGGTCGCCGCGTAAACCAGGGGGGGTACTGAGGCCCACCTCGAGCGTCTGAAATGAAACCGGGAGCGCGCCGGTAGCGACAGTCCAGTCGGGAGGCAAGCCTGCCAAGTGGCCATTCAGTTGCGGGAGTCTGGCGGGACAGACAGTCTCGAAATTCTGGGGATCAGAACCACAAGCGCTTAAAGCCAGGCAGATGCCAATGGCGGCAACGGTTGCAGGCCAGGGCTTAAAGCCCAGCGAGCTCGACTGCGGCATTCCCTTGATTGCGAATAGACGACCATTTCCAGACATCTGCTTCTCCGACTTATCAGTGCACAAGTACAACATGATAATTGGCGGGATTACCGATTATCGTTGTGGCTCCCGCGCGGTATGAATGCGGATGGACGCCATTGCTGCCAGGGTATTGATCTATAAGCGTCATATTACCGGCGCTGTCAAACCCTTCGAATATGCCGACGTGCGATGTTACAGTTGAATTAAGATACGTACTGTTGGTGCCGAACGTTGCGACGACCGTACCAAGTGATGTGTCGGGTGTAACCACCGATCCCTCAATCCAGCCTGCGGTCCGTCCTATTGAAGGGTCCACTGCCTGAATGAACGCAACGCACCATGGTTGACCGTCGAGGGGGCTGTAAAAATATTGGTTTGCGTTCGGGATGACCTGTGGCTGAACGGAAGCTCCGGTGCCTGCCGCCTCCGCGGTTCCAATCAGGCTAAGATTCCCCAGAAACGACAAAACATCGTTAGCGACGCCCCCCGCCGTAGCCAGGATCGTGTCCCATGTGCCCTGGCCACCGCTGGTCCCCGCCTGACCTGCGGCACCAACCGGGGTAACCGTCACATCGACCGAACCGCCCGCACCCGCCAAGCCGCCCGGCGCAACCGTCAACTGATACGTCGCCCCGTCGATCGCGACCGCCTCGGACGCGGCATTTGCCGGCGGGATTGCCGCCGCGCTGAGATCACCGATGGCGCTGCTCAGGTCCGGCACACTATTCGCGCCGGCTGCCGCGACCGCGGCCTGAAACGCGGCGGTGTTGATCGTGAAACTGTATTGCGGCGTCGAATTGCCCGTCTGAGCGCCACTTTCCGCCCGGGCGGCTATTGCCGCCCCAAGCCCTTCCGCAATCGGATCGCCAACACCGGTCGTTGCGTTCTGAGCAGCGTTGTATTGTGCATAGGCGTTGGAAATGGCTTTGAAGTCATTCTCCAGCGCGGCGCTGGCATCGGTTTGAGCCGTCTGACCATCAGCAAACGCCTGTGCCACCGCCGGCAGATACAGGTTAAGACTGTCCAGCAGCCCCTGTCCCAGATTGCCGTTGGCGAAATCGCTGCCCATGGTGGTGGCAAGCCCAGCCGAACCCAGTGCGGCCGACACGGTATTCAGCATGTTCTGCGTCTGGCCACCGTTATACATCCCGATCCCCGCCGCCCCGGCTGCCGCAGCCTCCAGCGCACCGGCCAGGATGCCCGCTGCGTTGCCGGTTTGCGCCGACTGCACGGCGCCATACAAACCGCCCACACCTTGTGCCGCCGCGTTCAGCACCTGCGCGGGAACCGGCGGCAGGGTCCCGGGCGGGGTCCCGCCAGCGTCCGCCGTAATCCCGGCGGCTACCGCCTGCGCCAGAGTCAGCAGTCCCTGCAAGTCCTGCCCGTTGGCAAACGCCTGCCCCGACTGGGCCGCATCCACCGCCGCCGCCGCGAAATACAGATACGCCTGCCCGCTCACCGCCGCGGCGATGTTGAGCCCGAGCGAGATCACCGACTCTATATAAGTACCGATGCCGGGGGTGGTGTCGTGGATACTGCCTCCGCCGCCGGCATAGGCCGTCACCTGCGTCGGATTGCCGGCGACCGGATTGGCGATCGTGACCGTTAAGTTCTGCCGGTTGGACGGCGCCTGTGCCGCGATTTGCAGCGCCAGGCTGGCCATGGTGTTGGCCTCCGCCGCCTGCTGGTCGTCAATCGCCCCGCCCGCGGCCCGCGGTGCGGCCGCATGTTCGTTCCACCCGACCGCCTCGTTCAGCAGCGGCTGATCGACCGTGTTCAGCCACTGGACATCCAGGTTGAAGTTGCCGGTCACGAACGACGTCGCCTGCATCTGCTGCACGGCCGTTGCATACAGGAAGTCGGCCAGCCCGGCGGTGGAGGCGAACCGTATCTGTGTTCCGTCCGCCAGTTGCAGCCCGAGGTTGACGCCGTTGGCCGTCGTTTCAAGCACCGGAAGCTCGGCCAGCAGGTTGGTGATGCTGGTGTCGGCGAGTTCGGTCGGCGCCTCTGCGCACTTCAACGCGCCAGGGGTCATATTCTGGCCCAACACCGCGTTGGATGCTGCGTCGATCGCGCCTCCCCACATCGCTCCGAGATTATAGCCTAGATCTCCTCAACCCTGAGCGGCACAACAATAGCAGGGTCTCGTGTTTCGTTGCGACCTGGCCAGTTACCTACAATGATCCGGGCCTTGAACGTTCTTCCGCGACAGGTGACCGCTAGTTCGTCGCCGACGACCGGGGGAGGGCCTTCGAAGAAGTTTTCGTCAGGGCGCAGCTCGCGTTCGGTAACGAGTTCCCCAGTCTTCAGCATGATTCGTTTTACCCAATACGGCATCGGATGTCTCGTCTCGATTAGGGTAACGGAACGTAGTTGCTTGGAAAAAATCTTGCTTGGTTCGTATAATCCATCACGTTAGCAGCGTTGAATATACCAGCCTGGACGAAACTGCCGGCGGTCCCCGGAGCTGCCGTAACGAAACCGGCAACTGTTTGGCCAGGGCCAGCGGCGGCGGCGGCCGGCATCACTACAAATCGCTGGTAGTCTTGCACCGTCATCAATGCGACGTCCCCGACGTTGGGCAAAAAATGTGCCCGGGTCAACACCAGCCGCAAAGGCATTAGCAGCTTCTGGTGTAAGGTGGATCATCGTCAGCGGACTGTTCCCGGCCGACATTTCTACCTATCGCCAATCTCGATTTGGCGCACGATCCCAAACGATGCTAGTTTTTCCTTTAGCGTCTCAATCCAATGTTTATTATATACCAAACCAGCGGGATATTCGCCATCGCTTATCGCCTGATCGCCAAACGGATCTGACTTACTTCGCAACGATACGATCCACATCTCGCTTGTCTCCGGAACAAAAACATAGGTCCACGGGTAATCAGGATCGAAATCGGCGATTACGATCCTCACGTTCGATCCTGGTTTCACCTTGTCACTCTCGACGCTTAATAGTTGGTTTGCGATCGTCTTTTCGACAACACTTAGCATTCGTGCTTTCAACGGCTCTGTTGGGAGAGGATGTGGCGTACAGTTAGCAGGCAATGGGATCGAAATTTCCCTGGAGGGGGCTTTGAAAGCCAGACTTTGATCCCTCCTGAAATTAGGTTCGCCGCTCATGATATCTACATTGAACCCTGTAAAATCACTTACTAAAAATTGGTCGCCCCGGCCAACCACCACAAAAAAATCTGCCCATTCCTTCACATGCTGGACTGTAGACAGGCTTTCACTCCAAACGTACACCGCATCAGGTTCGTGGTGTAGCGTAATTGTAACGGAATGCCCAAGCCGATATTGATCCCACGCGTTCCAAAACACCTGGAAACAAACATAGCGCTGAATTGCTCGTGTCACTTCCGTTATAGGGATTTCCGCCGCAGCATAGTGCCGGGCAACGCTTGACAAAATAAGGGCAACGATAAGGACAATAAATCGAATTTTTTTCATTTTTTTATGGCTGCTTAAGGTATGTGAAACCATTTTGGCGGAGCGTGATTAGGAGCCCGCCGGAGTTCAACTCTGATTGGAACCAGCGGGGTGCGGCTGAGCCAGAATAGAAGAAGGTCGCACCGTTGGTGGGGTTTGGCGTGTTGCCGCTAAGGATGCTGTTAGCGACATTAAGAGCGCTCTGGTATGAACTTGCATTCGGACCCGTCAAGTTCTGAGGCACTGCTGCTGCATTCCACAAACTGCCCCCTACTGAGCTAAATTGACCCGGCTGATTAACGATACCCGCGAGGGTCAGCGCAAAGCCGGGCACTCCTATACGGTCAACGACCGTCCAACCGATGTCAGCATACTCGCTAGGCGTATTCGCTGCTTCGGCGAACATCAAGCGAGCAAGCAAGGTAACATCACCCGCCTGAGGAACATAACCGTTGCTGCCTATCGCTGTTTGCCCGATTGGTTCTGCCGCGTCCGCCGTTCCGATTGGATTCGCATATCCCAGGAAGGACATGACGTCACCAGCGATGGCCGCCACTGTGGCTTGTATGGTATCCAGTATGGATTGTGTTCCATTGATTGAGTTGATGGTATCAATAGCACCGGTCACCGCTGCCGTCACATCGATCTTGCTGTCCGTGCCCGTGGTGCCCGAACTATCAACGAAAAATGTCAGCTTCCACTCAGCACCGCCTTCGGAAGCGATCTCGGAGACGCCGTCAGTTGGCAGGGTCCCTGAAGGACTCAACTGGCTGATAACTCCGTTGAAGTTTGGCACACCATTTGCTCCGGCGTCCGCTACCGCGACATCGAATGCGGCGGTGTCGATCGTGAAGCCGTACTGCGACGGGACTTCCATCTGACCGTCGCCATTGAACGACGGCGTTACAGCCGCTACAAATGCCTGGTCGATCGCTGTACTGTAATCGGGCAAGTTGGTCGCCAGTGCGGTTGCTGCCGCGAAAGCACCGTCATTCATCTGCAGCGGTTGTTGTAGGGTGTTTTGATTGCTCTGATAGTTAGCAAACGCCTGTGCCACAGCCGGCAGATACAGGTTCAGACTGTCCAGCAGCCCCTGTCTCAGATTGCCGCTGGCGAAGTCGCTCGCCATGTTGGTGGCGATCCCGGCCGAACCCAATGCGGCCGACACGGTATTCAGCATGTTCTGCGTCTGGCCGCCGTTATATATCCCGATCCCCGCCGCCCCGGCCGCCGCAGCCTCTAACGCGGCGGCCAGCATGCCCACGGCATTGCCGGTTTGCGCCGATTTCACGACGCCATACAAACCGCCCACACCTTGTGCCGCCGCGTTCAGCACCTGCGCGGGAACCGGCGGCAGGGTCCCGGGCGTGGTCCCGCCAGCGTCCGCCGTAATCCCGGCGGCTACCGCCTGCGCCAGAGTCAGCAGTCCCTGCAAGTCCTGCCCGTTGGCAAACGCCTGCCCCGACTGGGCCGCATCCGCCGCCGCCGCCGCGAAATACAGATACGCCTGCCCGCTCACCGCCGCGGCGATGTTGAGCC
>JAKBCJ010000010.1 GCA_021807975.1 Pseudomonadota bacterium
GTTTTGACGCGAGTTAGTGTAAGCCGTGTCTCAATAGTCTGTGCGCGATAATTATTTCTTATTTTGATACGATTTCCGATTCTGAGGCAGTTCTGTTGGTCCTTCGGTTGGGTCGGTCTCGGCTTGTTGGCTGCGGTTGTGGTTTCGGACGATCGGTTGTGTCGGGGCATTCCTGTCTAATGAGCGTCCCAATAATCGGTACGTGGGGATTTAGTATAATATTGAGACCGGTTTGGTTTTAGTGATATCGGCGCCTGGCCTAGGTACAAGGTTTCCGGCTGGTCGATTTCGGTTTGGAAGACATTCTGAAACAGGGAGTTCCCGCTACCCTGGGCACCCTGCGGTCTGGCCCGTGGGGGCTACAATTGGTGGGTGGGCGGCGCGGTGGCCGGTTGCGAATTTGGTTGCGTGGGCAGGTCATGGTCGCGCTTTGGCGATTGCAGGCATAAATCGGGACGGCAGACGACTCCGGGGCGGTTGGGCATTTCGATTTGTAAATTAAATTGGGAAAATAGTCAATGTAATTGAGTTGGGGCCCTTGCGATCCTTATGGCGGCTTCTGGCTGTGCGCAGGCTTTGCCGCTGGCAGGGAAGGATTTTTTACCGTCGATCGGGTGGTGCCCTTTTGCCGGTAATTGTTATCCGCCGTTGGGTTCGCCCGACCTGATCGGGGGCAAGTCAAGGGCTTCCCCCGAAATGCCCGCGACAAGCGCGCCAGTGACCAGCCAGGGGCCGCTCGTCCAGAAATCCGGTGGTTCTGTCGGCGGCCCCTTACCCCACGTTGATCGGCGCCAGGTTCGTGGTGTCGTTGCCCAAGATGTCGGTCGCCTTTCCCGCAACGGAATTGCGGCCGGGGTGGTCGTCGCGTTGCGGCGTTTCAGGTCCAGGTTGCGGCTCTGGCGGATGCGGAAACTTTGCCATTCGTCATCAGAGCGAGGGGGATACCGTTTTCATATCGCTTCGGTCCTGGCCGGGTTGGCGGGGATTTGCGTGTTTTGCGTGCTTTGCGGTTCCACCCGTGCGTGCCGGCAAATCCCAACGCCGGTTGCGTGGCTTTGCCGCCGGCCCTTATCCCGGGTTGATCGGCACCAGGGTTATGGTGTCGTTGCCGAAGATGTCGATGACTTTTACCGCGACGGTGTAGCGGCCGGAGCCCGAGCCGACCGGGATCTTGATGGTCTCTTTACGCGGGAGGCAGTCGAAATCGACGGCCCAGTCGTCCACCCGGGTTGACGGTTCTGTCCTTGGATTTGGTCACTGTGTCGGAATTTTTTACGCTTTTCGGCCGGATGTGGCGAACCCGTTTTGCAAGTATCTGAATTAACGAAAAATTTAGTTTGGCCCAATATTTGTCTTAGCGCAGTTAATCTATTCAGAGGAGCCCAAGCCATGGCGCCATCAGCAGTACGCGCCGCTTTCGTTGCCGGTGCACTACTCCTGACAGGAGCCGCACCTGCCGCCGCGGCCCTCACCTTCTCCGGTGCATCGGTCATGGGCGTCAATGCCGGCGGCGTCGGCGCCGGGTACACTTTTGGCGATAACTCCACCGGCCTGATCACCAACGGCTCCAATCAGGTCGTCAATGACGCATATATCGCGACAGGGACCCTGGCCACCAATCCATCCTTCCTGAATACGGGGGTTACCTCCAATCTGGGCTTCTCGATGGGAAATGTGGGCACTTACAATTTTACCCTCTATCGCACCGATTTCGGTTCTTCGGTCAGGGCGTTGAACCTGTTTTTCGACGGGGGGGCCAACCCGGGGATTTCGGCCTATCAGACGTTTGGTTCGACCAGCTTTGCCGCGGACGGGTCCGCCAGCCTTGTGCCGTTGACTTCCAACAGCTCGGGAACGGTCACCGGCAGCGGCACGCTTGCCTATAACAACGGCACCGACACCGTAACCCTTACGGCGCTGGATTTTCAGAGCGGGATCACGGTCAACGGCTACACGCTCGGCACGACGACGGCGACCTCCGGCGGTACAACTACGGGTATCGGTGCCGCTACGTTCACGCTCAACGTGACCGCCGATTCTGCGGCCAATGTGCCGGAACCGGCATCGATGGCGCTGCTGGGCGCCGGGCTGACGGGCTTTGGCTTTTTCCGCCGTTCAAAGCAGCCCCGTATATAGACGTGCTTGCTCGGGCATAATCTTTGACTTGTCGCCTCTAATGGCGGCTGTCATGACCTCGAAGGGGATGTTTTTGGCACCGGGCCGATGCCCTTGCCTCGCGCTTCCGCTGGCGCGGCGGCAACAGGTTCATCCGGTATCAGGGATACAACCGCAAAACGGCAGGTCCTCCGGCATGCGGGCGTGGCGACCGGGGCTTGACCATCCATCAGACGCTTGACTTGGCCTGTCACCCAAGGCTTGTGTGCCGCCCCTGACGAACCGCCGGGATACCAACGCATGCACGCCTATCGCACCCATACCTGTGGCGCCCTGCGCGCCGCCGACGCCAGCAATCAGGCGCGTCTTTCCGGCTGGGTTCACGCCAAGCGCGACCACGGCGGCCTGCTGTTCATCGACCTGCGGGACCATTACGGCATCACCCAGTGCGTGTTCGCCGCCGGCTCCCCCGCGTTCGCCGCCGCCGACGCGGTCCGCCCCGAAAGTGTTATCACCGTCACCGGTCAGGTGGTGATGCGCGAAGCCGGCACCATCAACCCGCGCCTGCCCACCGGGGAAATCGAACTGCGCGCCGCCGACCTGACCGTGCAGTCCGCCGCGGAAGTCCTGCCCATGCAGGTCGCCGGCGACGAGAAATTCCCCGAGGACATCCGCCTTAAATACCGCTTCATCGACCTGCGCCGCGAAAAGCTGCACAAGAACATGATCCTGCGCAGCCAGGTCATCACCTCGGTGCGCCGCCGGATGATCGAGCAGGGGTTCCTGGAATACCAGACGCCGATCCTGACCGCGTCCTCCCCGGAAGGCGCGCGCGACTTTCTGGTGCCGTCGCGCAACCATCCCGGCAAGTTCTACGCGCTGCCGCAGGCGCCGCAGCAGTTCAAACAGTTGCTGATGGTCGCCGGCTTCGACCGTTACTTCCAGATTGCCCCCTGCTTCCGCGACGAGGCTTCCCGGGCGGATCGCTCGCCGGGTGAGTTCTACCAGCTCGATTTTGAGATGAGCTACGTCACCCAGGAAGACGTGTTCAACACGATCGAACCGGTCATCGCCGGCATTTTCGAGGAATTCGCCGACGGCCGAACCGTGACCAAGCCGCCGTTCCCGCGCATTCCGTATGACCAATCGATGCTGGAATTCGGCTCTGACAAGCCGGATTTGCGCAATCCGATCCGCATCGCCGATGTCACCGAACAGTATGCCGGATCGGGTTTCGGGCTGTTCGCCCGTATCGCTGCGTCGGGTGGCATCGTCCGGGCGATTCCCGCGCCGGGCGCCGGGTCGCAGCCGCGCAGTTTCTTCGACAAACTGAACGACTGGGCGAAGGCCGAGGGGCAGGGCGGGCTGGGTTACATCACCTATGACGCCGAGGGTCCGAAAGGCCCGATCGCCCGGAACCTGGAAGCCGACCGAGCCGAGGCGATCCGCGTGGCGTGCGGCCTGAAGGCCGGCGATGCGGTGTTTTTCGTCGGCGGCAAGAAGGACGTTGCCCCCAAGTTTGCCGGCGCCGTCCGCACCCGGCTGTGCGACGAACTGGGCCTGCTGGAAAAGGGCACGTTCAAGTTCTGCTGGGTCACCGACTTCCCGATGTTCGAACTGAACGAGGACACCGGCCTGATCGATTTCAGCCACAACCCGTTCAGCATGCCGCAGGGCGAGCTGGAGGCGCTGATGACTCAGGACCCGCTGACCATCAAGGCCTATCAGTACGATATCGTGTGCAATGGAATCGAGCTGTCCTCCGGCGCCATTCGGAATCACCGCCCGGACATCATGATCAAGGCGTTCGAGATCGCAGGCTACACCGCGGCCGACGTGGAATCGCGCTTCGGCGGCATGCTGAACGCCTTCCGCTATGGCGCCCCGCCGCATGGTGGTTCCGCGCCGGGGATCGACCGGATGGTGATGCTGCTGGCCGACGAACCCAATATCCGCGAGGTGATTTTGTTCCCGCTCAATCAGCAGGGCGAGGATCTGATGATGGGCGCCCCCGCCGAAATCCCGCCCGCCCGGATGAAGGAACTATCGCTGAAAATCGATCTGCCACCAGCGAAGCCAAAAGTCGCGGGTGGCTGATACGATGTGCGGGCGCCGGGTTGACGATCGCGCGGTGCGGCACTCTATAACACCGTCAGCCCGACACGCGCCGACCTTATCAGCGGAGTTTTCCATGCGTCTTCCCGCCGTCCTCGGGGCGATCTTTCTGACAGCCGCGGCCGCCACGGCGAACCCGGCCGCCGCGGCCAGCGCCCCGGCCCCGTTGGCGCCTCCAACCCCGTTGCTGGCTCATAAGGCGCTGTACAAGCTGACCCTTGACCAGGCGAAAACCGGCGACGTGATCGCTGCCCATGGCACCATGGGTTATGAAGTCACCGACGCTTGCGACGGCTGGGCGGTTCGCCAGAAGCTGACCATGACGATTACCAATGCCGACGGCCAGGACATCGAGATGACGTCGGACTATGCCACCTGGGAATCGAAGGATGGCCTGAAGTTCCGCTATCACATGCGCCAAACCACCGATACCGCTGTCACCAGCCAGACCGACGGGGAGGCCACGCTGCAAAAGACCGGCGGCCCGGGCAAGGCGCACTACACCATGCCGCATGACACCATTACCACGCTTCCCGCCGGGACGGTGTTTCCGATGGCCCATACCGAATCCATCATCGTCGCGGCGCGCGAAAAGAAGCACTTTCTGGCGCTGCCGCTGTTCGATGGAACGGATGAGAACGGGGTGGAGGACAGCTTCATCGTGGTACTGGACTGGAAGCCGCCGATGGCTAACCGGTGGCCCGTACTCTCCGGCGTGCCCAGCACGCGGGTGAACATTTCGTTCTTCGATCATGGGCCTGCTGGTCAGGTCCCAACCTATGAAGTCGCCATGCGTTACTGGGAAAATGGCGTCGCCGACGCCATGCGGATGGATTTTGGCGATTTCATCATGAACGCGAAGCTGACGGAGTTCGCCCCCCAGCCGCGCCGCTGTTAACGGCGGCTGTCGTCCCGCCCGGGGGGCGGCGCTAATCCAGGGGCCCGCTGTATTTCAGCAGCGTGGCCCATCCGTCGTCGCCGATCTTCCGGCGCCACGAATCGTAATATCCGGCCTTTCGCAACACCGAACGGAAACTGGCGGTGTCGGTCGTGTTGAATGTCAGGCCATCAGCCTCGAGTTCCCGCTGGCAGGACGCGTCGTACTCCATCGTGTCTTTCCGCTGGTTCAGTGCCGCGTCGTTGAATGCCCGCGCGACGACCGGCTTCAGATCGTCCGGTAAATTCCGCCAGCTTTTGCCGGCGACGCAGATCCAATGTCCGTCCCATACATGGTTGGTCAGCGCGCAGGTCTTTTGTTGCTGCCACAGGCCGGCGGCCTTCAGCAGCGGCACCACGCTCTCCTGCCCATCGACGGCCCGGGTTTCCAGTGCGTTTGCCAGATCGCCCAGCGGCATGGCGACCGGCAGCGCCTTCAAGGCCTGAAACAGCTTCACCAGTTCGGCTTCCGGTGGGGTGCGCAACCGCATCCCCTCGATATCCGCGGCGGTCCTGACCGACTTTCCATTCGTGGACAGTTGGCGGAAGCCGAAATTCCAGCACCGCTCCATGGCGATAAGGCCCAGCCTCACCTTGATCTCCTGGCGCAAAAAAGCTCCTGCCTCGCCGTCCAGCGCCGCCCAGACGCGATCGTATCCGGTGAAGGCGAACCCGACCATCGGCAGGGCGGCAAGCGCCAGATTGGGGGCCAGTAATTGGCTGGTCATCGGTGCCGCATCGATCTTTCCGGCCAGCAACTGCGCTGACAGCCCTATCGGGCCGCCCAACTCGCCGTTGCCATGCACCTCCAGCCGCATCTTGCCGCCGCTTTGTTCGGCAATCGCGCCGGCAGCCTCCATCAGGCGGATATGCAACGGGAACTCGGCCGGAACACTGTGCCCCAGCCGCCAGGTGATTTCGGCCGCCCGGGCGGGCCGGGCAACCAACGGCGCCAGCAGCCCCGCACCGGCAAACGCGACGGCCGACCGCCGCGGTAAGTCCCGGGGGCGCGTGGTTGGAACGCCTGGCGAGCCGGGTGCGGCGGCAGCGAATGACATCGGCGGGGACTCCTGAAGCCCAGTCATATTCCCATGGAACCCGCTGGCGAATCCATACCTCCGCTGCATCGGCTTCACGCCGCCCTGAAGCCCGACGCCATCGGGGTGATCCGCGGCAATGTGCGCGCCGCCCCCCTGGTGGCCGGGCTGGAGGCTGAAACCGGCAATCCCCGGCCGGCTGTTCGGCGTCTGACATACCGGCCATGCGTGCCAGCCGGCCCGTAAAGCCGGTGGACGCGAAACGGTAACAGTGTAAATCCCCGCGCGTTGCTAAAATCCATCGGCTCGGGGTTGCCCGTGTTCGGCGCTTCGGATAGTGATATGTTATAATATAACATACCATCTCTGGCACAACCTCCTCCTGCGCGACCACGGCTGTCTGCGCTTACCATCAGGCAAAAGACCACATGCCATCCAACACCCGTGCCCGCGAAGGCCGAACCGTCAACCCGGCGTGCTTTGCTGTTATTCTGATTGGCCTGTGCCGTTGCCTGCCTGCGCTGGCCCAGAATGTGCTGCCACAAGATGCGCCGGTTCAGGATGCACTGACCGGGGATGCGCCGGCTCCGCCGGCCGACCCAACAGGGGACCGGTGGGCCATTCACGGCCAAACGACGTACACCCAGCAGTTCCAACCGGCTTTCCGCTCCGCCTACCAAGGCCCGCAAAGTCTGTCCCCAGCCGCGAACGGCCGCGAAACCGCCGATTTCACCGTGTTTGGCGGATTTCGCCCCTGGGATGGAGGCGAAATCTGGATCGACCCGGAGATCGACCAGGGCTTCGGCCTGGGCAACAGCTACGGCGTTGCCGGATACCTCAGCGGTGAGGCCTACAAGCTCGGTGCCACCTACCCGTACTACCGGATGGCGCGCGGGTTCTTCCGCCAGACCATCGACCTGGGCGGCGATACCGTGGCCGTCGATGCCGACCTGAACCAGTTCGCGGGCACCCAGACGGCGAACCGCATCGTATTGACCATCGGCAAACTGTCGGTGGTCGATATTTTCGACACCAACAAATACGCTCACGACCCGCGCGGCGACTTCCTGAACTGGTCGGTCCTGGACGTCGGCACGTTCGACTACGCGGCCGACGCCTGGGGCACCACCTATGGCGCCGCCGCCGAATGGTATCAGGGCCGTTACGCGCTGCGGGCCGGCCTGTTCGATCTTTCCAGCGTGCCCAACAGCGTTCATCTCGCGATACCGCTGCTGCATCAGACTCAGTTCGTGGCGGAGGCCGAGGAACGGCACACGCTGTTCGACCAGCCGGGGGCGATCAGGTTCCTGTACTGGCTGACACGGGGCAATCTGGGAACCTATACCGATGCGCTGGCCCTGGCCGCCACGACCGGTACCACGCCATCCACCGCGGCGGTGCGCACCTATCGCAGCAAATTCGGCTTGGCATTAAATATCGAGCAGCAGATCGCACCCGATCTGGGGATGTTCGCCAAGGCGGGATGGACCCAGCCGGATGTCGAGGAAACCGATTTCACGGACATTTCGGAATCGGCGGCGGTGGGCCTGTCGTTGAAAGGAACGCGCTGGGGCCGGCCGGACGATACGGTTGGACTGGCGGGCGTGGTCAACCAGATTTCCCACAGCGGGAAGCTGTATCTGGCGGCAGGTGGCCTGGGCGGCATCATCGGCGACGGCCGCCTGCCGCAGGCCGGGCCGGAGCAGATCGTGGAAACCTACTACAGCTTCGCGGCAACGGATTTTGGCAAGGTCGCCGCCGATTATCAGTTCGTCAACAACCCCGCCTATAACCGGCAGCGCGGACCGGTTTCCGTCCTGGCGCTTCGGCTGCACGCCGAATTCTGACGCCGGGGGCTGGTCAGCGCGGCCGCTCCGCCCGCACGGCAACGGCCATCGCGGTCTGGCCCAGCAGGGCGGACCCCAGCAGCACCGTGGCGACCGGATAGACCGAACCGGGATGCCAGCTTTCCACCACCACGGTACAAAGCATCCCGTATCCCATCTGGAAAAA
Source organism: Pseudomonadota bacterium (assembly GCA_021807975.1). Classification (GTDB taxonomy): domain Bacteria; phylum Pseudomonadota; class Alphaproteobacteria; order Acetobacterales; family Acetobacteraceae; genus Rhodopila. The sequence goes on from JAKBCJ010000010.1 coordinate 8,217, forward strand.
GCCGTACATCCCCGACGCGGCCCCGATCGCCTGCGGGTTGACGGACACCGATCCGGCCAGGGCGAACGGGCTGGCCATCCCGGCCCCGACCATGAACAGGCTGACAGGCAGCACCACGGTGGCCACCGACAGAAAATCCCCGGCATCGGCCAGGGCGAACACCGCCGCACCCAGAATGCCCAACCCGTTGGCGATCCGCAGCGCCAGCCGAACCGGCAGCCGCCCCGCCAGCCGGTTGGCACCCACGCTGCCGACCGCCACGCCCAGCATCAGCACCAGGTAATACAGCCCGACACGTTGCGTTGGCTGATGCAGCAGGTTCTCGAAAATGAACGGCGAGGCGGACATGAAGGCATAGAACGCCGTGGTGGAGCAGGCCCCGCCGATGGCATACCCCAGGAACCGCGGGGAGCGCAGCAGACGGACATAGGCCAGGGCTATCGATCGGCCACCGGCGCCACCGGCCCGGTCCATGGTTTCTGGCATCAGCAGCACGCTGGCCAGCCACGTTCCCCCGCCGAACAGCGCCAGCAGCACGTAGCTGGCGCGCCAGTGGATATAGGCCGTCAGATACCCGCCGATCGCCGGGGCGATGGCTGGCACCATCGACATCACCAGCGTCAGCAGCGCGAGCTGGCCGGCAGCCTTGTCCGCCGTTGCCCCGTCCCGCACCGCCGCGCGCCCCAGCACCAGCCCCGCGCACCCGCCCAGCGACTGCACGATGCGCGCGCCGATCAGGATCGCCGCGGTGGGTGCCGATGCGGTGACAATGCTGGCCACGGTGAACAGGCCCAGACCGGCCAGCAGCACCGGACGCCGCCCGAACCGGTCCGACACCGGCCCATACAGCAACTGCCCGATTGACAGTCCGATCAGATAAAGCGTGATCGTCAACTGCGACGCGCCGATCGACATTCCCAGCGCCCGGGCGGTCGCCGGCAGTGCCGGGATGACGATGTGCATACCCAGCGTTCCGCAGGCCGTCATCGCAACCAGCAACAGAAAAGGCGCCCGCGCCCGTGCCCGCCGCGCGGAGGAGAAAGAAAGTCGCATGATGTGTCCCGCTGTGGCTGGCCACTATGCCTGATGCCGGCCGGGGTTCAACTCCGGCGGCCGGGATGAAATGTCATTGTATTGACATCTCCGCTATATCGCGGCGCGCGCCTTGTGTCTGTAAGCACGCTGCGACCGAACCTGAAAAGAGCCCCCATGCAAACCAGAAACGTACCGGCGACTGGCCCCGGCTACTGGACCGCGCTGTCCGTCGCGAGCGTCTTCGGCGCCAACATGGGCGATTTCTGCTCCAAAATCCTGCATCTGGGCCATGCCAATGGCCTGCTGCCGCTGGCAATTCTGTTTGCCGCCATCCTGGCCGTGGAGCGGCGCGCCACTGCTGCGACCGTGGCCTTCTACTGGCTGGCGGTGATTGTCTTACGCACCGCCGCGACCAATGCCGGCGACCTGCTGACCCACGATTTCGCCATTCCCTATCCGGCGGCGATGGCGGGTCTGGCCGCGCTGCTGGCCGCAATCCTGGTGGTGGAGCGGCCATCGCCGACGGTGTGGCGCAATGCCTCGGTGCCAGATACGAACCTGTATTACTGGGCGGCGATGATGGTGGCGGGCACGCTGGGCACCGCGGCGGGCGATTACGTGGCCGATGTGCTGGGGCTGGGGGCGGGCGGCGCGTCGCTGGCCCTGTGCGCTGTGCTGGCCACCGTTCTGACGATCCGGACGATCGGGGGCTTCACATCCCGGGCTTCATATTGGATTACCATCGTGGCGATCCGGTCTGCCGGCACGACCGTGGGCGATTACCTGGCCGGGCGACACGGTCTGGACTTCGGGCTTCCGGTCAGCACCGCCGCCACGGGGCTTGTGTTCGTAACGATCCTGGCGGCGCTGTTCTACGCCAAGCCCCCGAACGCAGCGGCCGCCTAATGCCGGGTGGCCGACGCCATCGGCACACCGCCCGAACAGAATGCCAGACGCAGGCGCAGCGTTTCGGTGACATCGCTGAGCGAGGAAAACATGCCAACCTCGGTCAGTGAGTCCCAGTGAAGCTGATCAACCCGGAACCCGCCGGCTTCGCGGGTAACGATGAAGCTGGGGCCGGTTGAATCGTCGCCATCTTCCGGCAGCACCACCAGTGTAGCATCCTCGGCGCCGGCACCTTCCAGTTCGACGGACCAATCCGGCGCGACATAGGCGATCGCCTGCCGCACGGCTGCCATATCCGCCTCGCACAATGGCTGAGGCCGAACCGCTATCGCGCTGTTAAGCCGGATAAGATCGCCCGGTCGCCTGATCGCCATCGTACACTCCGAATATGAACGCTTTATGTCACATCCAGATTGTAGAATACAGCATCTTTAAGCGGATTTGTGTATTAAATAATATTGATATTCCAAAATTACAATTATCGTCGCCCGGATCGGGATGATGCGGCAGAGCGACGAGCCAATGTCAGCACCGCATTGCGGCACAGGGCGTCGTCGGGCCAGCCCGTCCGTTTACAGCCGCGTTCAGCCTCCGCCAGCGCCGCCATCGCCGCCGCCAGCGTGCCGGCCGGCCACAGCATCAACGAGCGCGAGAACGCCCCGACCTTCTGGAAGAAGACCGGAGGACGCACCGTCTTGGCGGCATCCGCCGCCGTCAGCCCCTGCTCATCCATCGCCAGGCGCGCGCGATGCAGCTTTTGCAAATGCCCCATTGCCACCCGCAGCACCTGCACCGGCGCGGCCCCCTCGGCCACCGCGGCTTCCAGCGCCCGGTCGGCCGTGGCGACATCGCCCGTGGTCGCCGCATACATCGCGTCGTCCAGCGACAAGCCTGCCAGATCGCCGACACAGGTCATCGCCGCATCCAGATCGACCCGGTTGCCCACCCCCACATACAGCGCCAGCTTCTCCAGCTCCGCCCGGGTCGAGGCCCGGTCCGCACCCAGTTGCTGCGACAGCCACGCCAAGGCATCGGCCTCGACACCCACGCCGCCCACACGCAGCGTCTCCCGGATCGTTTCCTCCAGCGCTCGGCCTTCCTCAGGATAACAGCCGATTGCCGCGCCGTCGGCCGCGGCTTCAAGCGCCGTCCGCAGCTTGGAACGGGTGGCCATCGACGGCCCCTCCAGCACCACCAGCGCGGGGGCTTTGCTTTTCAGCACCGCGAGCACCGGTTCAGTCGCGGCGTCGGTCACATCGCGCACCCGCACCACACGCCGTCCACCCATCAGCGACAGGCCAGCGGCCTCGTTCGCCAGTTGTTTGATGTCCTCGCGCGGCAGTTCGGTCACCAGGAACGGATCGTCGAGCGACCCGGCGACGGCGCGCACCAGGGTTTCCGCCCGGTCGCGGATCATGCCGGCATCGTCGCCGAACAGCAGCACCACCCGGCATTCGCCCGGTTCGCGCAGAAAGGCGGGAATCCGCGCTGCTGCCAGTTTCACGGGCGCTACGCGACCTTCTTGTCCGCCTGCTCGCGGAACCAGACCGCAAGCTGCAACGCGATCTGGGTGGCGATATTCTCCGCTATGCGTTTCGTCTCCGCCTCCACCTCCAGGTCGGCGGCGAAATACTGGGAGTCGAAGATGTTCACGCCATCCATCGCCCGGGCTGCGCCGGACGTCAGTTCCGTGCGCTTGGGATCGCGGGCGTGCAATGAATAGGTTGCCGTGCCGATCAGCCTGATCCGTGTCGCGATATCGTTGGCTTCGATGCCAACACCCTCGCCGGCGACGCTGAAGGATACGTTGAGGTCGTATTTCAACGGCACAAGGCCGGCATCGCTGCCGAACCGTTCCTGCAAGGCCAGACGCATAATCTGGCCCGGCCGATCCGGTATCACCGGCACATTGACCGCCGCGAGTTCGCGATGCGCCGGACCGGCGGCGCCCGACGCCGTGGGCATATAGACTGGCTGGAAGCCGCAACCGCCCAGGGCGGTCAGGGAACCCAGGCAAAACCAACGGCGGCTGACAGAGGATTTCATCCGGCGACCACGAAGTTGACGATCCGGTTGGGGACATGCACGCGCTTGACGATCCGCTTGCCTTCCAGCGCCTTGGCGACATTCGGATCGGCTTCGGCGGCGGCGATCACGGCATCGGCCGGCGCATTCGGCGCCGCCTCGATCGTGCCGCGCAGCTTGCCCATCACCTGCACGGCGATAGTAACGCTTTCGGCGATCAGCAGTGCCGGATCGGCTTCCGGCCACGCCAGTTCGGCGACCAGATGCAGGCTGTCCGGGAACAGGCGCGCGTACACTTCCTCCGACAGATGCGGCATCATTGGGCTGGACAGCCGAGCCAGCATCTCCACCGCCTCCCGCCGCGCCGCGGCCAGACCGGGCTCCGCCGGGGCGCGTTCCGCCTCGGTAATCGCGTTGGCCAGCTCGTATAACCGGGCGACGGCGACGTTGAAGGCGAAGCTTTCCAGGGCCTCGGTGACCGCGGCGATGCAGCGGTGCGTCGCGCGCCGCATTGTCCGGCCGGCGGGGCCGAACGTGTCGGGCATCGCCTCGTCACCGACGCCATCCAACGCCTCCGCCAGCCGGAAGACGCGCTGAGTGAACCGGAACGCGCCGGCCGCGCCGGATTCCGTCCATTCCATGTCGCGTTCCGGCGGATTGTCCGACAGGATGAACCAGCGCGCGGTATCGGCGCCGTAGCGGGCGATGATGGCACCGGGGTCGATGGTGTTGCGCTTGGACTTGCTCATCGCCTCCACGCGGCCAACCGTCACCTTCTCCCCGGTTTCGCGATGCACGGCGGTACCGTCGGCCCGCTTCTCGATCTCCTCCGGGTACAGCCAGCGGTTATCGGTGCCACGGTAGGATTCGTGGTTCACCATACCCTGGGTGAACAGACCCGCGAACGGCTCCTCCACCGACACATGCCCGGTGTCCTTCATCGCCCGGGTAAAGAAGCGCGAGTAAAGCAGATGCAGGATCGCGTGTTCGATGCCGCCGATATACTGATCGACCGGCATCCAGTGATCGACCGCCGCCTTTACCAGCGGTACATTGGCCTTGGGTGAGCAGTAGCGGGCGAAATACCACGAGCTATCGACGAACGTGTCGAACGTGTCGGTTTCCCGCCGAGCCTTGGCGCCGCAGGCGGGACAGTTGACGTGCTTCCAGGTCGGGTGGTGATCCAGCGGATTGCCGGGCTTGTCGAACGTCACATCCTCCGGCAGCCGCACCGGCAACTGATCGTCCGGCACCGGCACGACGCCGCACTTATCGCAGTGGATAACCGGGATCGGGCAACCCCAGTAACGCTGCCGGGACACACCCCAGTCGCGCAGCCGCCAGTTGGTCAATCCCTTGCCGACGCCCAGCGATTCCAGCCTGGCGATGGCGGCGCGCTTTGCGGCATCGACATCCAGACCATCCAGGAAGCCGGAGTTGAACGCAGTGCCGGGACCGGTGTAAGCTTCTTTGCCCAGCACGAAACTCGCCGGATCGGTGTTCGGCGGCAGCACCACCGGGGTAACGTCCAGGCCGTATTTACGGGCGAAATCCATGTCCCGCTGATCGTGCCCGGGGCAACCGAAGATCGCGCCGGTGCCGTATTCCATCAGCACGAAATTGGCGATCCAGATCGGATAGGTCGCGCCCTCGATGAACGGATGCTTCACGCGCAGGCCGGTGTCGTAGCCCAGCTTCTCGCCGGTTTCGATGGTGGCTTCGGAGGTGCCGCGGCTTTTGCACTCGGCGATGAAGGCGGCGGCCTTCGGGTCGCGCGCGGCTGCTTCATTGGCGAGTGGATGTTCCGGCGCGATGGCCATGAACGACATGCCGAACAGCGTGTCCGGGCGGGTGGTGTAAACCTCCACCGTTTCCGCCCGGTCCGTCAGGGCGAACGCCAGCTTGGCGCCTTCGGACCGGCCGATCCAGTTGGCCTGCATCAGGCGCACGCGCTCCGGCCAGCGATCCAGTTTGTCCAGCGCATCCAACAGGTCAGGCGCATACTTGGTGATGCTGAGGAACCACTGGCTGAGCTGCTTCTTTTCCACCGGCGCGCCGGAGCGCCAGCCCTTGCCGTCGATCACCTGCTCATTCGCCAGCACGGTATTGTCCACCGGGTCCCAGTTGACCCAGCTTTCTTTACGCTCGACCAGACCCGCCTTCAGGAAATCGAGGAACAGCTTCTGCTGGTGCTGGTAATACTCCGGCTGGCAGGTCGCGAACTCCCGCTCCCATTCCAGCGACAGACCCATGCGCCGCAGTTCGGCGCGCATGGCGGCGATATTGTCATAGGTCCATTTGGCGGGATGCACGCCGCGTTCCCTTGCGGCGTTCTCGGCGGGCAGGCCGAACGCGTCCCAGCCCATCGGGTGCATGACGGAGTGGCCGCGCGCGCGTTTATACCGGGCGACGACATCGCCCAGCGTATAGTTGCGGACATGGCCCATGTGGATTTTCCCCGATGGGTAGGGGAACATCTCCAGCACGTAGTATTTCGGCTTGCCGTCTGTCGGCACGTCTTCGACGGTGAAGCAGGCGCGGTCGGCCCAGGCCTGCTGCCATTTGGGTTCGGCGGCTGCGAAATCGTAGCGCGGGGCGGAGTCCGGGGCGGGCATTGTCGTGTCGTTCATGGTGCGATGTATCGGGCGGCGGCGCGCCGTACGCAAGTATCAAGGCAATGGAAACCAACGCGGTTCGGCGGTGACGTTGCATGCGTTCCCGGTTGGCGGCAGATGAATCCTGACCGGAGGCGTCGTCACAACTTCAACGCTTGCATTCCGGCCCGCCACACCCAAACATCCGTTCCATGCTCGGCTCCGACTCCGGTTTCGCTGCTCGCGTCAAGGCCGTCCTGGGCCCGACGAACACGGGCAAAACGCATCTGGCGATCGAGCGCATGCTGGCGCACGCGTCCGGCATCATCGGCTTCCCGCTGCGGCTGCTGGCGCGGGAGAACTATGATCGCATGGTGGCGATCAAGGGCGCGCGCCACGTCGCGCTGATCACCGGCGAGGAGAAGATCGTCCCGCCGGACGCAAGGTGGTTTTCCTGCACCGTCGAAGCCATGCCGCTGGACCGGCGCGCGGAGTTCGTCGCGGTGGACGAAATTCAGCTATGTGCCGACCCCGACAGGGGGCATGTGTTCACCGACCGGCTGCTGCACGCGCGCGGCATGGTGGAAACCATGTTCCTGGGGGCGGAGACCATCGCGCCGCTGATCCGCCGGCTGGTCCCCGGGGCGCAGATCGAAACCCGGCCGCGGCTGTCGCAACTGTCTTACGCCGGCCCCGCCAAGCTGGTGCGCCTGCCGCCGCGCACGGCGGTGGTGGCTTTCAGCGCCGCCGAAATCTATGCGCTGGCGGAGCTGATCCGCCGCCGCAAGGGCGGTTGCGCGGTGGTCATGGGCCGACTGTCGCCGCGCACCCGCAACGCGCAGGTCGCACTCTATCAGGAACGCGAGGTCGATTTCCTGGTCGCCACCGATGCCATCGGCATGGGGCTGAACATGAACGTCGATCATGTCGCCTTCGCCGGCCTGGGCAAGTTCGACGGTCATCGTCCCCGCCGGCTGACGGCGCCGGAGGTCGCGCAGATCGCCGGCCGAGCGGGACGCGGGATGAAGGACGGCACGTTCGGGACCACGACGGAATGCCCGCCGATCCCGGAGGAGGTCGTCTCGGCCGTGGAGGCCCATACGTTCGAGTCGCTGGACGTGCTGAGCTGGCGCAACAGCGATCTGGATTTCGGGTCGCTTGACGGGCTGATCGACAGCCTGAACGCCCCGCCGCCGCGCCCGGGGCTGGTCCGGGGGAACGAGGCGTCGGATCTGGAGACGCTGACCACGCTGGCCCGCGATCCGGAGATCCGCAAGCTGACCACCGGCCGCCGACGGATGCGGCTGCTGTGGGAGGCATGCCAGATCCCCGATTTCCGCAAGCTGGCGGACGATACCCACGCCAAGCTGTGCGCCCGGGTGTTCGGTCACGTCGCCAATGACACATTCCTGCCGACCGACTGGCTGGCGGCGCAGGTCGCGGGGCTGGACCGGGCGGATGGCGATATCGATACGCTGATGCAGCGGCTGTCCGGGGTGCGGGTGTGGTCTTATATCGCCGCCCGCTCTGACTGGGTGAAGGATACGCTGCACTGGCAGGCCAAGGCGCGCGAGGTCGAGGACAAACTGTCCGACGCGCTGCACGAGCGGCTGACCACGCGGTTTGTCGATCGCCGCTCCGCCCATCTGATGCGCCGGCTGGATGAGGCGGATGGCAAGGAGCTGCTGTCCGCCGTGACGCGCCGGGGCGGCGTGGTCGTCGAGGGACACGATGTCGGCCGCATCGAAGGCTTCGGGTTCGTCCCGGACCCGCTGGCGGTGGGGGATGAGAAGAAGCTGGTGCTGCGGGCGGCCCGACGCGCGCTGCGGATGGAGATGCCGCGGCGGGTTGGGGTGCTGGAAGCGGCGGCGGATGCGGCTTTCGCGCTGACCGACGATCACCGGCTGACCTGGGAGGGCGCGGCGGTTGCCAGGGTGGTGGCTGGGGCGGTGGCGTTGCGGCCGCGTGTGCAGGTGCTGGACAGCGAGTTTCTGGACGGGGCGGAGCGGGAGCGGGTGCGGGTTCGGCTGCAATCCTGGCTGGATGGACAGATCCGAACCGATCTGGCGCCGCTGTTCGTGGCTGAGTCCCTGGCCCGGGACAATCCGGCGTTACGTGGGCCGCTGCATCGCCTGACCGAGTCGCTGGGTTTGATCCCGGGCGTCGATGAGCAGACGCTGTCCGGCGAACTGCGGCCGCGTCTGAAGGCGCTGGGCGTGGTGTCGGGGCGGTTCGCGCTGTTCATGCCCAGCCTGATGAAGCCGCGTTCGGCGGCGATGCGGATACGGTTGTGGGCGGTGCGAACCGGGGTTCCGATGCCGGCGATGCCGAATGCGGCGCTGGTGTCGGTGCCGGCGCAGCGGCCGGACTGGCCACCCGGGTTCGCGGATATGGCCGGCTGGGTCGAAGCGGGGCCGGTTTTCCTGCGGCTGGACATCGCCGAGAAAGTCGCGGCCGAGTTGGGTTATCGCACCCGCCGGGGCGCTGCCGCCTTGCCCGCCGGGCTGGCATCGCGGTTCGCTGTCAAGCCGGATATGCTGCCGGCCGTGCTGCGCCCTTTAGGTTTTCGCGTGATGCCCGCCGCGGCGCCGGGTGCCGGGGAACAGGGGCCGCCGGCGCCGGCGATGCTGATGCCGTTGCGGCGGCGCCGGCCGGTCTTGCCCGCGGCCCCGCCCTCGGTGAAAGTGGCTAACGGACCGTTTGCCGCGTTGGCAACCCTTAGGATCGGAGGCGCCCGATAGCCGACACCGAAGACCGGGACTGGCAGCGATTGGACAAATGGCTGTGGTGCGCCCGGGTCATGCGCGCCCGCTCGGATTGTGCCGATCTGGTGGCGCAGGGGTCGGTACGGATCAACCGGCAGCCGACCGTGAAGCCGCATGCGAAGCTGCGGGTGGGCGATGTGCTGACGATTCCGGTCCGAGGGATGGTCCGTGTGTTGCGCGTCGAACGTCTCGCCCTGCGCCGCGGGCCAGCGGCCGAGGCCAGTTTGTTGTATGCGGATGTCAGCGATGTGCCAGCAACATCTTGCATTGGCGGCGATTCATCGGCATATCGCGCCCCTTGATCGGCGGTTAGGGCCGCTTATTTCCGACATTCAGGGGTTCGCCAATGACCTATGTGGTCACCGAAAACTGCATTCGCTGCAAATTCATGGACTGCGTCGAGGTCTGCCCGGTGGACTGCTTTTACGTCGGCGAGAACATGCTGGTGATCCACCCGGACGAATGCATCGATTGCGGCGTGTGCGAACCCGAATGTCCGGCCGAGGCGATTTTGCCGGACAGCGACGACAAGGCGACCCACTGGGCCGAACGGAACCGCAAATACGCCGCGCTGTGGCCGAATATCACCCGCAAGGGTACTGCTCCGGACGACGCGGAGGCGTGGAAGGACAAACCCGGCAAAGAGGCATTGTTCTCGGAAGAACCCGGCCAGCCCTGATTCAGGCGGCGGCGCCGGATTGGACTGACAACGTGAGTACGGCTGGGAATTGACGATCGTTCAGGCCGCGGGGAGCTGACGCAATCCGCCACCGGATCGTCTGCAACGGTAAGCGAGACGGCGAAAGACATGGCAGACGAGCAGCAGGCAGTGGAAGACGTATCGAACCAGGCGGCCGCACCGGCCGAATCCGAAGCCCAGTCGATACCGGCCGAACGTCCGGTGATCCGGCCGCTTCACAATGGCCCGAATCTGACACCGCGGGTGATCGCCAAGGCGGAAATCTTTATCGAAGGCGATTTCGTCGTGTACCCGACCCACGGCGTCGGCAAGGTGGAGCGGATCGCGGTGGAGGAGATCGCCGGCCACAGGCTGGAACTGATCCACATCACGTTCGAGGAAAACCGCATGACCCTGCGGGTGCCCGTGGCCAAGGCCCGCACCGCCGGTCTGCGTAAGCTGTCCACGCGCAAGCAGTTCGACGAAGCGATGAACGTCCTGCGCGGCAAGGCCCGGATCAAGCGGACCATGTGGTCACGCCGAGCACAGGAGTATGAGGCGAAGATCAACTCCGGGGATCCGCTGGCGATTGCGGAGGTGGTGCGCGATTTGCACCGCAACTCCGGTCAGCCGGACCAGAGTTTCTCCGAACGGCAGATCTACGAGTCGGCTATGGACCGGCTGGCGGCGGAGCTTGGCGCGCTGGATAAGACTGACAAGCAGACGGCGATCACCAAGCTGATCGATTTCCTGAAGACGGTCTGACCGGGCCCCGGTCACATGGCGGCCGCCATGCGCTGCGGCGCCATTGCCGGGGTAACGCCGTAAACACCGCGTTCGTTCGGCATCGGCGCGAACCGGCCGGTGATGCCCAGCACGGTTTCGGCGCCCCCCAGATACAGCATGCCGTCCGGCGGCATCTGGGCGGCGATGGCATCCAGGACCCGCCCTTTCGTCGGCTGATCGAAGTAGATCAACACGTTGCGGCAAAATACGATATCGAACCGGCCAAGCGCCCGCAGGTCCGACAGCAGGTTGTATTCGCGGAATTGCACCATCGACCGGATTACGTCGGCAATGCGCCAGTTCGACTCGTCTTTCTTGAAATAGCGCATCAGCATTTGCACCGGCAGGCCGCGCTGCACCTCGAACTGCGAATAGACGCCTTCGCGTGCCCGGGCCAGTTGATCGCGGGCGATGTCGGTGCCGATGATTTCGACCTTGCGCCCCGCCAGCACGGCGGTGCTTTCGGCCACGATCATGGCCAGGGAAAAGGCTTCCTGGCCCGACGAGGACGCCGCCGACCAGATCCGCAGGGTGCTGCCCGGCGGCCTGGCGGCGACCAGACGCGGCAGGGCTTGCGTGCGGAAATGCTGGAATGGTTTGTCGTCGCGGAAGAAGAAGCTTTCGTTGGTGGTCATGGCCTCCACCACCTCGCGCGCCAGCGTATCGCTGCCCACGCGGCGCAGCCGGTCGGCCAAGCCGTTCAGATCGGTCAGTTTTTCCCGTTTGATCAGGCCGGCGAGGCGGGTTTCCAGCAGGTAGGTTTTGTCGGTGCCGATCACCAGGCCGGATTTGGACTTCAGCAGGGATGCCAGCGTTTCGAAGGCCAGCGGTGACAGCGGGGCGGTCATGGATGGGCGCCTTTGAGCATATCGAGAAGCTTGGGTGCGATCTTCGGCAGCGGCAGTACGGCATGGCACAGCCCGGCGCGGGCGATGGCGCCGGGCATGCCCCAGACCACGCTGCTGGCTTCGTCCTGGCCGATCGCGGCGCCGCCGGCCTCGATCACCGCTTTTGTACCGGCCAGGCCGTCGTGGCCCATGCCCGTCAGCATCGCGACCAGCACCCTGCCGTCGCACGCGGCGGCCGCGGAACAGAGCATCGGATCGACCGACGGGCGGCAGAAGTTCTCCGGCGGGTCGGTGGTCAGGCGGGCGCGCAGGCCGCCGCGGCCGCCTTCGATCAGCAAATGCCGGTCGCCGGGGGCCAGGTAGATGCGGCCGGGAGCGAGGGTTTCGCCGTCGCGGGCTTCGGTGCATGGCATCGCGCCCAGGCGGTTCAGGTGGTCCGCCAGGATCGGTGTGAAGGTCGCGGGCATGTGCTGGGTCATCACGACCGGCACAGGCAGGCCGCGCCCCAGCCCCTGCACCAGGTTGAACAACGCCTGCGGGCCGCCGGTTGAACTGCCGAACGCCAGCAGCCGGGGGGGCAGCACCGGGGCCGGCCGCAGCGCGATCGGTACCTGCGGCCGCGACGGTTCCGCCTGGCGGCGGCGCAGGCGTGCGAGGCCCTTGACCTTTTCTATCAGTTCCCGCTTGAACCCGTCATCGCCGACGGTGCCGATGCTGGACGGCTTGGGCACGTAGTCAGCCGCGCCAAGGCGCAATGCCCGCAGGGCGATATCGGCGCCGCGCGTGGTCAGGGTGGATGCCATGATGACCCGCACGCCGGGGTCGGCGCGCAGCAGCAGGGGCAGGGCGGTCAGCCCGTCCATCACCGGCATTTCGATATCCAGCACCACGACATCGGCCCGGGCGGCGCGGATACCGTCGATCGCCAGTTGGCCGTTTTCCGCCTTGGCTGTCACGACGATCGCGGGGTCGGATTCCAGGATGCGGGTCAGCGCGCCGCGGATCGCGACCGAATCGTCGCACACCATCACCCGGATCGGGGCTTCCCGAGACCGAGTGGCGATGAGCGTGCGGATGGCGGCGCTCACAGCAGACCGACCTGCGCGAATTTGCTGGTCAGGATGTCTTCGTCGAACGGCTTCATGATGTATTCCTGCGCGCCGTTCGAAATCGCGGCCTCGATATGGCCGATGTCGTTTTCGGTCGTGCAGAAGACCACCAGCGGGTTGTCGGGGCCGTATTCCTTGCGCAGTTCCTTCAGGAACGACAGGCCGTCCATCACCGGCATGTTCCAGTCCAGCAGAACGCAGTCCGGCAGGCTGGCGTGGCAGGCATCCAGGGCTTTTTGGCCGTCGGCGGCCTCGGTGACGGCGAAGCCGTTGGATTCCAGGATCCGGCGCGCGACTTTGCGGACGACCCGGCTGTCGTCCACCACAAGGCATGTGCGTGTCATCGGGCTATTCCTCTACCGACAGGGCCAGCAGTTTGGCCACGTCCAGGACGACCAGAAGTCTTCCGTCCAGGCGGAAGATGCCGGTGCTGAACGCTGCCCAGGTCTTTTCCAGCGTGGGCGGGTTTCGCTCGAACGCCGATGCATCCAGGCTGAGCACTTCCGACACCTGATCGACCAGCAGCGCATAGAGTTCGCCGCCCTGGTCGGCGACCACCGACATGCGCGGCTGGCCGGGCGCGGCGGGCGGCAGGCGCAGGCGCTGGCGCAGGTCGATCGCCGTGACGATGCGCCCGCGCAGATTCAGGCTGCCGGCTATTTCCGGCGGCGCCAGGGGGATTCGGGTGATCGTCTGCTCCCCAAGGACGTCACGCACGGCCAGCACCGGGACGCCGCACAACTGGTCGCCCACGGTCAGGGTGACCAGGACCTGGTTTTCTTCTGTTGCCGGGGCTTGATCCGGCCGCTCCAGGACGTTCGTTGTCATGATCGATCCCCTGTTCAGATGTGGGCGGGTTCGGACAGGTTGGCGCGAAGGCTGGCGACCAGCGCCTCACGCTCAAACTTGCCGACATAGTCGGTGAATCCGGCTTCCCGCCCGAGGCGGGCGGTATCGGTGTCGGAGTGGGCGGTCATGGCGATTACTGGCAGCGTGGCCCACGCGCCTTCGGTCCGGATGGTGCGGGCGAACTGGAGGCCGTCCATCCCCGGCATTTCGATATCGGACACGATGGCGTCGAACATGCCGCCGCCGTCGCGCAGTGCCAGGGCTTCGGCGGCACTGGCCACGGCGGTGACGCGGAAGCCGGCGGCACCCAGCATCGGGACCGTCAGTTGGCGGAAGAATTCACTGTCATCGACAAGCAGGACGTGCGGCTGGCCGGGTGTGGCGCCCTGGCGGGGGACGCTGCGGAACCAGTCCTGCCAGGCCTGGGTCAGCCAGTAGCCGGTATCCAGCACATCGGTGGCCTGACCGCCGATCACCGCGGTTCCCAGCAGGCCGGGCCGGCCGGCGGCCAGCTCAATGTCCAGGTTGTCTTCCACCACATCGACGATCTCATCGACCATCAGGCCCATGGTGCGGTCGCTGTCGGCGAACACCAGCAGCGGCTGGGTGGGCTTCTGCTGGTCGATGCCGCCCTCGATCGCGATCAGCGGCATCAGCTTGCCGCGGTACTGGGTCACCGGCGCCCCGCAGGACATTTCGATCTTCTCGCGCGGGATGTCCTCCAACCGAGCGACGAGGCCCAGCGGGACGGCCATGCGCTGGTTGTCCCCGGCGCGGAACAGCAGCATGGCGGTCTTGCCGGCGGAGCTTTGCGCCTCCACCGGGGCGCCGCGCAGCAGCTTGGATTCGGATCCGGCGCCAACCCCGCTGGCGCGGGCGATGCCGTTCGGGTCCAGGATCATGATGACGGACCCGTCGCCCAGGATGGTGTTGCCGCTGAACATGGTGACATGGCGCAGGATCGGGGCGACCGGTTTGACGACTATTTCCTCGGTGTCGAACACCCGGTCCACGATGATGCCCATCATGTGCTGGCCGACCTGTGCCACCACGACATGGGCGCTGTCCTCCGCGCGGTCATCAGAACCCAGTGCCAACAGTTCGGTCAGGCTGACCAGCGGCAGCAGGCGGCTGCGCAGCCGCAGGACCGGGGTGTCGTTGATCCGTTCGATCACGCTGTTGCCGGACGACAGCGCTTCGCCGCGTGAGGCACGGACCAGTTCCACGACGCTGAGCTGCGGAATGGCGAAGCGTTCCTTGCCGGCCTCGACGATCAGCGCCGAGACGATGGCCAGTGTCAGCGGGATTTTCACCGTGAAGGTCGTTCCCTCCCCGGCGGTGCTTTTCAGGTCGATGGTGCCGCCGATTTTTTCGATATTGGTCTTGACCACATCCATGCCGACGCCGCGTCCCGACACCGCCGAGACCGTCGCCGCCGTGGAAAACCCCGCTCGGAATATAAACCTTTGGATCTGGCCGTCAGTCATGCCGGCCAGTTCGGTTTCGCTCGCCAGACCGTTCGACAGCACTTTGGCGCGGATACGATCCACCGCCAGGCCGCGGCCGTCGTCTGAAATCTCCAGGATGATGTAACCGCCTTCATGGTAGGCGTTCAGCATGATGGTGCCGGTTTCGGGTTTGCCCGCCGCGCGCCGTTCCGCCGGGGTTTCCAGCCCGTGATCGCCGCTGTTGCGGATCATGTGGGTCAGCGGGTCCTTGATCAGCTCCAGCACCTGCCGGTCCAGTTCGGTGTCGGCGCCGATCATCGTCAGCTCGATCTTCTTGCCCATGTCGTGCGACAGGTCGCGCACCAGCCGGGGCAGCTTGTTCCAGGCGTTGCCGATCGGCTGCATGCGGGTTTTCATCACCCCTTCCTGCAGGTCCGATGTGATGTGGGACAGCCGCTGCAGCGGGACGGTGAAGGCGCCGTTTTCCTGGGTGCGGGCGAGTTGCAGAAGCTGGTTGCGGGTCAGCACCAGTTCGCTGACCAGGGTCATCAGGTCTTCCAGCACATCGACCGTCACCCGGATGGTTTGCGCGGCGGCGGGCGGCGCGGTTGGGGCCGGCGGGGTGGCGGCGGCCGGGATGGCGGCGGCGGTTACCGGGGCGGGCGGTTCCGGCGTCTTGGCTTCGATGGCGGGTGCCGGCACCGGGGGCGGGGTTGTCTCAACCGCATCGTCGACATCCATCGCCGCCGGCTGTTCCCCGGCCGCGGTGGCATTCAGGGCGGCGATCAAGGCTGTATCGTCGCCTGCCGGCTCCGCGCCGGTGGTGCTCAGGCCGGCCACGATCGCCTTGATCCGGTCGATCGCCGCCAGTACGTCGCTGACAATGTCCGGGGTGACGGCCAGGCTGCGGTCCCGCAGCTTACCCAATACGTTTTCCCCGGCGTGGGCCACACGCTCCAGCCGAGGCAGGCCCAGGAAGCCGCAGGTTCCCTTGATCGTGTGAACCAGCCGGAAGATGAACGACAGCGTTTCGGCATCGTCCGGCGTACGCTCCAGCGTCACCAGTGCGACATCCAGTTCGGCCAGGCTTTCGTTCGTCTCGGTCAGGAAGTCGGATAAAAGGTCGTCCACGGCAGCCCCCTATGGCAGCCCGGTATCCGGGCGGGAGGGCAGCGTTCGCAGAATGAGATTAATAAAAGGTAAACGGAACGAAGTTTTTTGCCGGCAACAGCAGCGAATTCCGCGCAAACACCCTGGAGTGGTTACCCCCGTATTCCGCCGCTATGCCACACGCCAAATCGGGCCGTCTTCGCGGTACTGTGTCGTGGCCGCGATGTGCAGTTCGATCTGAAGCCCGCCATGCAGACCGGCCAGCAGGTCCGCCGGCACGGCCGCGTTGCCATCGGTCCAGCGGTGGCCGCACGCAGGCTCGAAGCCGTGGAACCCGTCCATCAGCCGGCCGTCGCCGGCTTCCACTGTGCGGCACGAAGCAGCCTGATGGATCAGGATCCGGCGCATCGCCACACCCAGCTCGCGGGGGTCGCGGGCCAGCCCCAGCTCATCCTGTGCCGCGGCTCGGGAGACGATCCGCAGCTCCGCGGGCGTCGAGAGCAGATGGAACCGATACCGCTCCCCGTCGCGGCCGGCGGCATCGATCCGCACGCCGTCGGCCAGCAGATGCAAATCGGGGTCGTCTGTCAGCGGGACGCCGGGCCTGGGACCGGACAGGTCGAGCAGGCGGCGCCAGATGGAGTCCACGATCGGCCCCCCGGTCAGTACAGGCGCGTAAGGTTCCCGCGGCGGCAGTCCCCAGCCGGAGTTCGCATTCTGGAACAGCCAACGGTTGCCGTCGTCGCGGTAGGACTCCGCCGGGGCGCCGTTGGCAAGGATGATGTCGTGGGATTCGAGTTCGATGTGGAAGATCGTTACTTCCTGCGCCCGGTCGTCCCACAGGATGCTGCGGTGGTTGACCAGGTATTCCGCCGGGATCAGCACATTGTCGAGGTAAAGCGAGTGGGCCTTGGTCACCCGCAGATCGGCGTTAGGCAGGTTCGGGCCGAGCGCGCTTTTGCGGATAATCACCGGGGTGGCGGCGGTGCGGCGGCCCCTTGTCGCCAGGACCTGACCGGTGCCGATCCAGACGATGGGCCGGGCCTGTCCGCGGTGGTTCAGGATTAGGTCGCCGGAGGCGAGGGTCTCTATCCGGCGTTCGCCCTTCGGGGTTGCGATCATGGTGCCGGCCAGGAAGCAGATGACGGAGCTGACCATCGTGTTGCCGCTGCCATCGTTGAACGCATAGAAGGGCGTGCCGCTGGCGGAGGCGCTGAGGGTGAAGTGTTCGGTGGTTGCGCCGTCGGTCAGGGTCAGGATAGTGCCGCTGGCGACGGCGGTGGCGCCGGGGGTGAAGGCCAGGGCGGTCAGATCGATTTGCCCGGCCGTGGCGAAGCCGTTCAGGGTGTCGGCGAAGGTCGATCCGCTGGCGGGGGTCGTTGTCAGTGCCAGGGTTGGCTTGCCGGTATCGAAGGTGACGGCGCCGGTGCCGATATTGGCCACGGATGCGATGTCCAGCGTGCCGGCCTGGAGTGTGGTGCCGCCTGTGTAGGTGTTGGTGCCGGTCAGCACGACGGTGCCGGTGCCGGCGATGACAATGCCGGTGCTGCCTTCGGTATAGCCGGTGGCACCGGCGTAGCCCGCGGCCGCCGCGGCGCCTTTGTCGTCCGCGATCGGGGCGGCGATGGTTTCCGTGGTGCCGTTGCTGTTGAAGGTCAGCACCGCGCCGGTGCCTTGCATGTAGATGCCCGCACCTAGCGCCTGGCCGGCCGTGGCGTTGGTTCCGGCTGCTCCGGCTATGACTGTTCCTGTCGCGATGGAGGTTGCCGCCGTGCCCTCTATGGTCAGGGACGCGCCGGCCTGGACGAAAATGTCCCCACCGGCTCCAAGCCCGCCGCCGCCGCCGCCGAAGCCGCCGCCGACGCCGCCGACGCCGCCGCCGCCGCCGCCGAAGCCGCCGCCGCCGCCGTTGCTGAAGC
>JAKBCJ010000285.1 GCA_021807975.1 Pseudomonadota bacterium
CCTGACAGTCTTCCAGCGCACCCCCAACTGGTGCACGCCGCTGCACAACAGTAAAATCGACAAGCCGGAGATGGAGAAAATCCGAGCGAATTATGATGCGATGTTCAAGACGTGCATGGAGACATTTTCCTGCTTCCTGCACACCCCCGATCCGCGCAATACGTTCGATACGACCAAGGAAGAACGGCTCGCTTTCTATGAAGAGCTGTACGCCTCCCCCGGCTTCGGTATCTGGGTCGGCAACTTCAAGGACATGCTGACCAACCGCGAGGCCAATGCTGAAATCAGCAACTTCGTCGCTGACAAAATCCGTCAGCGCGTGAAGGACCAGGCCGTCGCCGAAAAGCTGATCCCGAAGAATCACGGCTTCGGCACCAGACGCGTGCCGATGGAGACAAAATACTACGAGGTTTACAATCAGCCGAACGTCCGGCTGGTCGATATCGCCGAAACCCCGATCGAACGGATCACGCCCGCCGGCCTGAAGACCACGGCGGAAGAGTTCGAATTCGACATGATCATCTTCGCCACCGGCTTCGACGCCATTACCGGCGCGTTCGACCGCATCGACATTCGCGGCGTGGATGGCGTGCGGCTGAAGGACCGCTGGAAGCATGGGCCGGAAACCTATCTGGGCATGACCGTCGATGGCTTTCCCAACATGCTCATGCTGGTCGGCCCGCACATGGCCCTCGGCAACATCCCCCGCACCATCGAGTTTAACGTCGAATGGGTCAGCAACCTGGTCCACTACGCGAAAACGCACGGCTTGGCCCGCGTGGAACCCACCCCGGCCGACGTCCAGGCATGGACCGACCATGTCAAGGCGCTGGCCGATGGAAGTATGGTGTTCGAGGTCAATTCCTGGATGACCGGCTACAACAGCAATGTGGAGGGCAAGCAGGTCCGTATCGTCAACCGCTACAGCGGCAGCGCCCCCGACTGGCGTGCAAAATGCAACGAGGTCGCGGCGCGTGGCTATCAGGAGATGGTGGCAGCATAACCACGACTGTGATGGCGGGCGCGGGCCTGTCCCGCAGGCCCTTCACCATCGCCTAGCTCAACGCTATCAGATCCGCCCGCAGCCGGTCGGGGCTTGCTTCCCCCAGCAAGCCCTCGATCGCTTGGTGGGTCGCCTGCCAGATCGGCACCGCCGCCGCCAGCACAGCCCGCCCCGCCGGGGTCAGCGCCAATACCCGCTGCCGTTTGTCGCTCGCCCCCGCCCGAACCTCGACAAACCCCTGCCGCTCCAGCGGCTTCAAATTGGCCGTCAGGGTGGTGCGATCCATCGCCAGCACGCTCGCCACCTGCCCCATCGTCGGGGGCTGAGGCCGGTTCAACGACATCAGCAGTGAAAATTGTCCGCTGGTCAGCCCGGCCGGACGCAAAGCGACATCGAACCGGCGCGCCAAGGCCCGCGCCGCGCGCTGCACATGCAGGCACAAGCAGGAGTCGCGCACGAATAACGTGGTGGTGAACGGAACGTCGGCCGGCGGGTTCATGTCCCAATTTAAGTTGACATCAACCTATTTGTCCAGGAACCTCTCGCCAACCAAAGGAGGGACCCAATCAATGGCCGCGCGCGTCTTCGTCCTGCTGGGCACCAAGAAGGGCGCTTTCATCCTGGAAAGCGACGCAACCCGCCAAAGCTGGTCGCAGAAAGGTCCGTTCTGCGAAACCTGGCCGATCAACCATGTGATCGCCGACCCCGCGACAGGAACGATCTACGGCGCCGGCGGCAATGAATGGTTCGGCCCCGCGGTCTGGAAATCATCCGACCTCGGCGAAACCTGGACCCATTCAAGCGAAGGCATTGCCTACCAAGCCGGCGAGGAAGCGATCAAATCGACCTGGAGCCTCGCCGCCCGCAACGGACGCATCTACGCCGGCGTGCAACCCGCCGGCCTGTTTGCCAGCGACGACGATGGCGAAACCTGGAGCCAGGTCGTGGGGCTGCGTGCGCATCCCACGGCGGCGAAATGGCAACCCGGCGGCGCCGGTCTGATCCTGCATTCGATCGTGACTCATCCGAAAGACCCCAATCAGGTCTGGGTCGGCATATCCGCCGCGGGGGTCTTCCACACCGCGGACGGCGGCAAAACCTGGGCGCCCCGCAACACCGGCACCCGCTGCGATTACCTCCCCGAAGCCGAACGCTACCCGGAGTTCGGCCAATGCGTACACTGCATCGTCATGGCCCCTGGCCAACCCAACCGCCTGTATCAACAGAACCATTGCGGCATGTACCGTTCCGATGACGGCGGCCAGCACTGGGAGAGTATCGAACAAGGCCTGCCATCCAGCTTTGGCTTCCCGGCCGTCGCCCATCCGCGTGATCCCTCGACGGTGTTCCTGATGCCATTGAATGGCGACATTGCCGGGCGTTACATGCCCGATGCCAAGGCCGCTGTCTGGCGCACCCGCGATGGCGGCTCTCAGTGGCAGCCGATGCGCCAGGGCTTGCCGCAGCAGAACGCCTTCTTCGGCGTGCTGCGTCAGGCGATGGCGGCCGACACGCTGGAACCGGCCGGGGTGTATGCCGGCACCAACACTGGAACTCTGTTCGCCAGCGCCGATGAGGGTGAAACCTGGACCGACATCGCCCACCATCTGCCGCCGATCCTATCGGTAGAGACGTTGGTCCTGGGGGCCTGACGCTCATATGCCCGAGCTGACCGTGCGGCTTCCACCTGCCCTGCTGCGCCTGTTCCCCGGAAGCGACCCCGAACCCACCGTGTCGGCGTCCAACGTCGCCGAGGTTATCGACGCGCTGGATCGCCGCTGGCCCGGCATGCGCGATCGCCTGTGCGACTCCACACCAGCGATCCGTCGCCACCTGAACGTCTTCGTGGACGGGGAGAGGGCAACGCTGGCAACCCCGGTCACCGCCCGTTCCGACGTATTCATCATGACCGCGATCAGCGGCGGCTAGGGCCTGTCGTCAATTCTGGATGACAGACAATGGCGTATTCCATCAAGATCGGATCATTGCGCGGAGCGATCTTCCGCGTTTCGCCGGGGCTGATCGGCGACAATTTCTGACAGATTGACGACAGGCCCGGGGGCGTCGGCGTCCAGTGCCCCTCGTTAGACGTCAAAGCCGCGGTCGGCCGGGGTGATTCGCTTGGAAGAGCGCGAAGGGCGGGACGGGCCGCGAAGCCGAGACGCGGCACCCTTCGCGGCCCTTCGCGCTCTTCCAAGCAAAATGAAGACAGAATGACCGGCTGCGCTGGCGGTCCTGTCGCACGATCCTCTCACGGCGCCGGCGGATTCCCCGTCCAGATGCCAGCGCCGAACGCCCGATGCCGGATGGACCCCGGCAGCGGGCGGTGCAAGGGGCCCCTTACTGCTGGAGCCCGCGCAGGAACCCGATCATCGCCGCATTCACCGCCTCGGGCCGCTCCTGCTGGGTCCAGTGCCCGCATCCGGGCAGAATCAACGTCTCCCGCAGGTTCGGCACAAAGGCCTTCAACCCTGCCACCAGTTCCCGTGCCCCCGGAAACGCCAAAACCAGATCGCGGTCGCCGGCAACATACAGCGCCGGCACTGTCACCTTCGCACCGGCGAACGGAGCCAACATTTCCCAGTTGCGGTCGATATTCCGGTACCAGTTCAAACCGCCCCGGAAGCCAGTACGGGCAAACTCGCCCGCGTAGAAATCGATATCCGCCACGGTCAGCCAACCCGGCAGGTCCGCCTGCGCCGCTTGCCGCGTCCGTTCCCGCATCCCGCCCGACACCGGCACCATGCTGAACCCGCCGCCGGCCGCACCAGCCGCCTCCCCTGCGATGCGCAGCAGCACACCGCGCACGGAGACGCGCACATCTTCCTCCAGATCGGCCTCGGCCACGCCGGGCTGCTGGAAATACAACTGGTAAAACACCGCATCGTCCGTCCGGGGCATCACCGACGTTGGCCGCACCTTGCCCCGGGGCCGAAACGGCACGCTCAGCCCGATCACCGCGGGAAAACGATCCGGTCGCAGCAAGGCCGCGTGCCAGGCCACCGGGGCGCCCCAGTCATGCCCGGCGATCACCGCCGTCTGCTCGCCCAGCGCGTCCAGCACGCCGACCATGTCGCCGACCAGATGCATCATCGAATACTGGTCAATCGCCTCGGGCGCGTCGGTCTGCCCATACCCGCGCATATCCGGGGCAACGACGTGATACCCGGCATCCGCAAGCGCGTGCATCTGGTGCCGCCAGGAATACCAGGACTCCGGAAATCCGTGGCACAGCAGTATCAGCGGGCCGGAGCCCTTCTCCGCGATGTGCATCCGGATACCGTTGGTGTCGATAAAGCGGTGCTGAATGTCGTTCACCTGAGTCCCTCCATATCGTTGTTGGCTTAGGTCGCCTTTTTACCTTCCGCGCGACCCGCGACCATCCCGGCCGACGCCGCTCTTACCGCTTCTCGCTCATAAACGCATCCGCCCGGTCGGTCGCGAGATCACCCTGGGCGATCGCCCCGGTCATCGCCTCATGGGCACGCAACATCAGTTCCTGTTTGACGGCAGGGTCGGCGATTTGACTCTCCAGATACTGGCTAAACTGAAACAACGCCTGCTTCTGCCCTGTCAGCGACGGAAGATCCATCACCGCCATCGGGTCAGGGGCGGTCGGCGCCGGCGGGACTGCCCGTCGCGGCGCATGCAACCAGGTCAGGGAATCCAACGGCGACGCGGCCTGCGCCGTTCGCGCCCCAAGCGGCCGCACGCCCGGCCACAGTTGGCAGGCCATCTTCAGGATGCTGGTGTGATCGAACGCGGTGCCAATAAACCCTCGGTCCAGCCAAGGGGAGACGAGAATAGCGGGAACCCTGACCCCCAGCCGATCAAATGCAAACGCCTTAGTGTTTGCATCTGGTGCGACCGTTGAGGGAGGCGAGACGTGGTCGTAAAATCCGCCATGCTCGTCATACAGCACGACGAACAATGTTTCCTCGAACACGGTTCGGTTCGCCAGCAATGCATTGAAGACCGCCGCCACCATAAGATCACCGCGCATGATGTCCTGGGGCGGGTGTTGGTCGTTCTCTTTATCGCCGAAGTAGTATGGTTCAATAAACACGTAAGGCGGTAGGTCGCCTGCCTGAACATCCGCTGCCCACCGGTCGAACTTTCGATAGTGATCCAGTTTGCCCCACTGGTGGAGCATCAACAGGGATTGCGGAAAGTCCCCATGGTAAATGCGCCAGTCCACGCCGGCATCACTGAGTTCCTCATACAATGTGCGTTGGTCGTACTTGTGCAGACCAGGATTAAAGACCCCCTCGGGCATATCGACGTGGCCCAAAGACGTGCCGCTGTGAACGAAGAAGCGGTTGGGCCAGGTCGGCCCTGGAACCGAGGCGAACCAATGGTCGCAGACGACGAAATTGTAGGCCAGGAAATGCAGCGCCGGCAGATATTGGTACGGGTACCAACCCATGATTTCCTTGCGCTCAGCTAACGTCGCCCGGGGATACAAATGGGCAAAATCGGCGACGAACCCTGTGTTACCAGCGGATATCTGCCGCAAGACGTTGTCGAGGCCGTGTCCAGGATCGTGGGCGATATTTCGATTGCGAGTCTCGCTCTGCAACACTGTATCCGTAGTGACAGGATAGTCAGGGTTCCAACCGGGATGATCGGGATCGACACCTTCGATGTTCGGATAATCCTGCTTCATCCAACCCAGCACCCGGTCGAAGGAATGATTTTCCATCATAAGGACCACGACGCGTTTGATTGGGATTGCCATCGGTCAGTTCCTCCTTGGGCCGGTCGGTCTAGATGGAATGATGGCATTGCTGCTCACGCAACGATATCCACGATTCCATCGGACAGATTGTAGTAGCCGCCGACAACAAGCAGCTTCTTTTCCTCGACCGCCTTGCTCAGGATCGGGGTTGCGGTTTTCAGCCGTTCCACATTCATCCGAACATTTGCTCGGATGGCGTTCGCTAGCAGATCGCCCGGCGCGCCCCGCGCCGCCTTTACCGCGGGCGCCAGGCTGGCGACCAGGGACGGCAAATGTCCCGGGAGAGTAGTATTGCTGTCGATCGACTTGATGGTCGAGCTGACGGCGCCACAAGCAGAATGGCCCAGCACCATCAGCAGCGGGGTACGCAACTCCGCCACGCCATATTCAAAGCTCGCGAGGTTGTCGTCGTTCAGGAAGTTGCCGGCGACGCGGACCACGAACAGGTCGCCACGGGCGCTGTCGAAGGCGAACTCCGGCGCGACCCGGGAATCCGCACAGCTCAAGATGCCGGCATAAGGGTTCTGCCCGGCGACCAGCGCTGCGCGTTCGGAGCGAAAATCGTGCCGCCGGGTCAGGCCCTGCGCATAGCGGCTGTTGCCCTGCATCAGTTCGTGCAACGCCGCGTCGGGCGTCAGT
>JAKBCJ010000286.1 GCA_021807975.1 Pseudomonadota bacterium
CATCCAGTTCGTCGTTGGCATCCGCCAGCCCGGCCAGATCGCGCTCATCAATGATGGCCGTGGCGAAACGCGGCTCAGCGAAAATCATCACCCCGGCGGCGGACTGGATCAGGTGGGCGCAGGTCCGCGAACCCACCACCAGAAAGAACGCATCCTGTATTTTCCGATGCAACCAGATAATCCCGGTCAGGCCGCAGAACACTTCCCGTTGCCCGCGCTGACGAAGGATCGTGCGTTCAGCGGCAAACTGGTCCGCGGGCAGCGCGGCGGTTCCGGTCATGACGGATGACCCGCGACGCCGGCCCTGGTCCACAGATGCTCCTGCAGCCGGGCGGCGCGAAGCTTCATCACGAACTGCGTGGCATTCACCAGATAAGATGCGTAAGCAGCCAGTGCGAGCCACATCTGCCGTTCGGCATCGACCGCGCCGGAAAACAGTGCGATCAGGTATGTGGTATGCAAGGCCAGCACCAGCATGCTGACCAGATCTTCCCAGAAGAAGGCCGGGGCAAACAGGTAACGTCCGAAGACATCCCGCTCCCAAATCGCGCCGGTCACCATGATAACGTACAGAACCACGGTCTTGACCAAAACCGACCCGGTGGCGGCATAAAACCCCTGCCCGCTGGCAAGATAGCGCATCACCAGCATCAGGCTGATCAGGAAGACCGAGAACTGCAGCGGCGCCAGGATGCCCTGGACCATCGTCCAAGGGGACGCATCCCGGCGGCGGCGCTGGTCGGCGGTATAGAGCGGACGCCCCCGCACAGGGCTGGATTCATGCACCCGACGGCCCGCGGCTGCCCCCCAGGGACACCCGTCCACCGCGCCGATCGCTCGGCTGATGATGTCAAACGTAAACATTGATTGACAAGATCGAGAGTTCGCGGTGGGGTTCCAACCCAAGCGGGGACACATCATCGCGTCCACCCCGCAAAATGAATGTCAACCTATCCGGGCCAACAAGGAATCGAACGGCTTTGCGGTGTTTCATCTCGCCCTCCCCTGCGCAAGATGCAGCCTGTAATCGGGAGGCTAGGGCGGGCACGAACCGACTGTCAAGCATTCAGTACGTAAACCAACCTTGACATTCTACGAGCAAAGCGATGAACTAAAGAGGGAGAACGGGAGATGGCCGGCGTGGAACAGGTCACCAACTCAATAGGGCAGGCTTACACCGAATCGTATGGGCAAAGCTGGGCCGACGGCCGGGAAGCTGGCGGTTCACCGTCAGATAGCGACGGCCGCGCCACGTTCACGGCACGAAGCCGCCGTGTTGCGCTGCTAAGCCGCGTGGTCGAGAAGGAAATCCTGCCCCGCTTGGCTCTCATCCGGGCATCGTCAGGGAACGACACCGCGCCCGCCCGTATGACAACGGAAAGCGACACACTCGAACTGGTCAGCCTGCTGCTTGGCGATCAGGACGACGGCGCGGGCACGTTCATCCACCTGTTGGAACTGCGCGGTGCGACTCCGTCATCGCTGTACCTTGGCATCGTCACCGATGCGGCGCGCAGGCTGGGTCAGTTATGGGAAGACGACCGCTGCGATTTCGCCCGGGTGACGATCAGCCTCGGCCGCCTGCAACGGGTGGTGCGGGCTTTATCTCCACGCTTTCAGGCGGCAGCCGTCACACCGTCAACCCATCCTGACACGATCCTGCTGCTGCCCGCACCGGCGGAGCACCACACGCTGGGATTGGTCATTCTGTCGGAGTTCTTCCTGCGTGAGGGCTGGCATGTGATCGGCGGCCCGGTCGCGGCCGGTCTGGTGCCCGGAGGCTTCGACGCGGCGGCAACGGTGGGCGGGACATGGGTCGATATCGCCGGATTTTCCTTGGGCTCCACAAGCCGGGTCGAAGGTCTGACGGCGTGCATCAGTTCTGTACGGAAGGCGTCGAAGAACCGGTATTTGTTCGTCATGGTCGGCGGCCCGCTGTTTCTGGAACACCCCGAACTGGTCGCCCGGGTCGGTGCCGATAGCACCGCGCGGGATGCGGCCTCCGCGGTGCGCCAGGCACGCGGACTTCTGTCGATGAGGGCTGCCGCGGAATAGGGATTCCCGGATTCAATCGGAAGGACTCGGCGGATCGTGAAGGCGTTCAAGGCCCCGAAAACCGAGCTGGGGACGATCGATGCGGAAGCGGCTGCGTCGTTGATCGCGACGGCGGCGGATATCGCGTTGATCCTCGATTCAGCGGGCACCATTCGCGATGTGTCGATCGCTGACCGGTCCATGGTGGAGGATCTCGCCGCGCACGCGAACTGGCTGGGCCGATCCTGGGTTTCGACCGTTACCGAGGAAAGCCGCGCCAAGGTCGAACAGTTGCTGGCCGACGCCGCGTCCCGACAGGCACCGCGCTGGCGACACGTCAACCACCCGGCGGCGAGCGGCGCGGATATTCCCGTGTTGTATGCCGCCGTGCGGGCCGGCCAGCCGGGACGAATCGTGGCATTTGGCCGCGATCTGCGGGTGGTTTCGTCCCTGCAACGCCGCCTGATCGACGCCCAGCAGTCTATGGAGCGCGACTATGCCCGAATCCGCCATGTGGAAACCCGCTACCGCCTGCTGTTTCAGATGGCATCGGACGCCGTGCTGATCGTGGACGACGTCGCCCGCAAGGTTCTCGACAGCAATCCGACCGCCCGGCGGATGTTCGGCGACCCGGTGCAGCCCGGCAAGTCCTGGCCGCTGGACGTGTTCACCCCGGAAACCGCACGCGGGGTGGATTTGCTGCTGGCCGGCGTGCGGGCATCGGGACGGGCCGACGACGTGCGCGCCAGGTTGCGGGATGGCGACGCCGAGGCCGTGGTCAGCGCATCCTTGTTTCGCGATGAGGGCGGAACGTCCTGCCTTGTGCGAATCACCCGCCCTGCCGCCGAATCAGCCGGCGCGGCGCTGCCCAAGCTGAAGACCAAATTGTTGAAGCTGATGGAAAGCGCGCCGGACGGCTTCGTCGTAACCGGCGCGGACGGACGAATCATCACCGCCAATACCGCCTTCCTGGAACTGGCCCAGCTTCCCACCGAGGAGCAGGCGCGCGGCGAACCGCTGGCCCGGTGGCTTGGCCGTTCCGGTGTCGATCTGGACATCCTGATCGCCAATCTGCGCCAGCACGGGTCGGTTCGCCTGTTCGCCAGCATGATACGCGGCGAACTCGGGGAGACGGCGGAGGTAGAGATTTCCGCCGTCACCGTGATGAACGGCGGCCAGCCCTGCATCGGCTTCGCCATCCGCGATATCGGCCGCCGGCTGCAACGCGAACCAGGGATCGCCGGCGCTCTGCCCCGGTCGCTGGATCACATAACGGAACTGATCGGACGGGTCGCGCTCAAGGACCTGGTGCGCGAGGCGACCGACGTGATCGAGCGGCTGTGCATTGAGGCCGCGCTGACTGTGACGGGCGACAACCGAGCCTCGGCAGCCGAGATGCTGGGGCTGAGCCGGCAGAGTCTTTACGTGAAACTCCGTCGCTATGGGCTGGGTGACCCCGAGGCCGCCGGTGCCGATTGAGGATGTAATCATCATGAACACTGCAACGGCACACCAGGCATTCCGGGGGGCCGCGAAGCCCAGCCGCCTGCCGGCAATGCTGGAACTGCTGAAGCCGATCACCTGGTTCGCCCCAATGTGGGCTTTTGGCTGCGGCGTCGTATCGGCGGGGGCGCCGCTGGCGGATCGATGGTGGGCGGTGATCCCGGGCATCGTCCTGGCCGGCCCCATGGTATGCGGCACCAGCCAGGCCGTGAACGACTGGTTCGACCGCCATGTCGATGCGATCAACGAGCCAAACCGCCCAATTCCATCCGGCCGGCTGCCCGGGCGCAGCGGTCTGCATATCGCCATCGGATGGACCATCCTGTCATTACTGACCGCCGTGCCCCTGGGTGTCCGGGGGGTTGGCGCGGCGGTCGCCGGCCTTGCGCTGGCCTGGGCGTACAGTGCCCCGCCGTTGCGGCTGAAACGAAACGGCTGGTGGGGCAATGCCGCCTGCGCCGCCTGCTATGAAGGCCTGCCCTGGATCACGGGCGCGGCGGTGATCAGCCCATCGGGCATCGGCTGGCACATCCTCGCGCTCGCCGCTCTGTATAGCCTTGGTGCCCATGGCATCATGACTCTCAATGACTTCAAGTCTGTGGAGGGCGATCGGCGGACCGGGATTTTCTCCCTGCCCGTTCTGCTGGGGATCGAGGCCGCCGGCAGTGCCGCCTGCATCGCCATGGCACTGCCGCAGGTCGGGGTGATTGCGCTGCTGCTGTCGTGGGGCCTGGTCACCCGGGGCTTTGTCGTGTCCCTGCTGCTGATGGCGCAACTGCTGTTGATGGTCCGCCTGATGCGCGACCCCAAGGCGCAGGCCCCTTGGTACAACGCCACCGGCACGACGCTTTACGTGATCGGTATGCTGGTATCGGCATTTGCCGTCAAGATGGTTCCATGACCGACATCTACGATGCCGTCGTTGTCGGCGGCGGCCCGTGCGGTGCAACTGCCGCGAACCATCTGGCCCGGGCCGGGCGATCGGTACTGCTGCTGGACCGGGCGGGCCGGATAAAGCCCTGCGGCGGCGCCATACCGCCCCGGCTGATCCAGGATTTCGGCATTCCCGACGACCTGTTGGCCGCCCGGGTCACATCCGCCCGGATGATCGCGCCCTCCGCCAGGGCGGTGGACATGCCGATCGAAAGCGGTTTCGTCGGCATGGTGGACCGGGCGGTGTTCGATGAGTGGCTGCGCGAGCGAGCCGCCGCCAATGGGGCGGTCCGCCGGACGGGTCAGTTCGAGGCTATCGGGCGCGACGCGGCAGGCAACGCGCTGGTGCGGTTCCGGTCGGCGGACGGGTCGCAGGACACGGTCGCGGCCCGGGTGGTCATTGGCGCGGACGGCGCGAAGTCCAAGGTAGCGGCACAATGCATCCCCGGGGCACGGGATATCCCGCACGTTTTCGCTTATCATGAGATTGTCCGCGCGCCCGCCGCCGGCTTCGACGGCACCCGCTGCGATGTTTACTACCAGGGCCGCCTGTCGCCGGACTTCTATGGCTGGGTGTTTCCGCATGGCGAAACCGCCAGCGTCGGCAGCGGGTCGATGCAAAAGGGCTTTTCCCTGCGCCAGTCGGTCACCAATCTGCGGCAGGCGGCAGGTTTGGCGGATGCCGACACGATCCGCCGGGAAGGCGCACCAATCCCGCTGCACCCGATGCGCCGGTGGGATGACGGCCGCGACGTGATCGTGGCCGGGGATGCGGCCGGGGTGGTCGCCCCGGCCTCGGGCGAAGGCATCTATTACGCGATGGAGGGCGGGCGCCTGGCCGCCGGGGCCGCGGATGCATTCCTGGCCAGCGGCAACCCCGGGGTGTTGCGAAGCGCCCGCCGGCAGTTCATGCGCGCGCATGGACGGGTGTTCTGGATACTGCGTATGATGCAGTGGTTCTGGTATTCCAGCGACAAGAGGCGAGAGCGCTTCGTCAGCATATGCCAGGACGCCGACGTGCAACGGCTGACGTGGGATTCCTATATGAACAAGCGCCTGACACGTAAAAACCCTGCTGCCCATGCGAGGATTTTCTTCAAGGACCTCGCCCATCTGCTGGGCCTGGTGTCCGCTTGATCTGGGTAATCGCCGCCGCGGCCGCGTGGGGCATCGTCGTGGCGGCCGGTGGCGCGGTGGCGACGGAACTGTCGCCTTGGTACTACGCTTTGAAGAAGCCGTCCTGGCAACCGCCCGAATGGCTGTTCGGCCCGGCCTGGACGGTGATCCTGTCGCTGACATCCATCGCGATCTATCTGGGCTGGAGCGGCGCGCCCGGTTCCGGCAGCCGCGCCATGATCGTCGCGGCGTCGGTCGCGAACGGGA
This sequence comes from Pseudomonadota bacterium, assembly GCA_021807975.1. Lineage (GTDB taxonomy): Bacteria > Pseudomonadota > Alphaproteobacteria > Acetobacterales > Acetobacteraceae > Rhodopila. The sequence continues at coordinate 5,854 of JAKBCJ010000286.1, forward strand.
TCGCGAATCTGGCATGGAGCCCGCTGTTCTTCAAACTCCGCCGGCCGGACTGGGCATTGCGGGAGGTGCCGCTGCTGTGGCTGTCGATCGTTGCGATGATGGCGGCACTGGCCCCGGTTTCCCCGGTTGCCAGCCTGTTGCTGCTGCCATACCTGGCCTGGGTGTCGTTCGCCTCGGTCCTGAACCTGACGATCGTCCGGCTGAACCGGCCGTTTGGACGCTGACCGGTTACGAGGGCAGGCCCGCGTGATATGACACCGTTGCAACGGCATTCCAGCGGTTCCCCCGGGCGATTTGACACAAGAATTGGCAGCCGCGCTCCGCTGGGGTAGATGGTGGCGTGGTTAGCGGTTGTGCTTGGGCGCCCTTAGCTCAGTTGGATAGAGCAACAGCCTTCTAAGCTGTGGGTCGGTGGTTCGAATCCACCAGGGCGCGCCAATTTCGGTGGGTTAGCGGCCGGCCGGCGGGCATCACGCTGCCTGACGGGACACAGGACGCCATGCGCCAATCGCGGCCGAA
>JAKBCJ010000287.1 GCA_021807975.1 Pseudomonadota bacterium
CCGGCCGATGCCGCCCGGACTACGCCCGGGCGATCCTGGACGATCTGGCGTGGCTGGGGCTGGACTGGGATGGGCCGGTGCGGGTGCAGTCCCGGCATCTGGCCGACTACCGGGCGGCGCTGGATACGCTGGCGGAGCAGGGGCTGGTTTATCCCTGCTTCTGCACCCGGGCGGATGTGGTTCGGGAGGTTTCCGCCTCGGCCGCCGCTCCGCACGGGCCGGATGGGGCGCCGCTGTATCCCGGCACCTGCCGGCGCCTGCCGCCATCCGAACGGGCCGACCGGATCGCCGCCGGGGAGCGGTTCGCGCTGCGGCTGGATATGGCGGCGGCGGTGCGGCCGGGGCTGGATTTCCAGGAGGAAGGGCAGGGCCGGATCGTCTGCCATCCGGAACGGTTCGGCGATATCGTGCTGTCACGCAAGGATGCGCCCGCAAGTTACCATCTGTGCGTGACGCACGACGATGCGCTGCAGGGCGTGACCCTGGTCACTCGCGGGGACGACCTGAAGGCGGCCACGGATGTGCAGCGGCTGCTGCAGGCGCTGATGGGATGGAAGGCGCCGGCTTATGCGCATCACCGGCTGCTGGCGGATGCGGATGGCAGGCGGCTGGCCAAGCGGGACCGGGCGCTGACCTTACGGTCGCTGCGCGACAGCGGGGTTTCGCCACGGACTGTCCTGGACGGGTTCGCATGAGTGGCCCGGTCATCCGATCAGGCGGCGCCGCGCAGCAGTTCGCTTTCCCCGCCCAGGCTGCGGGCGATCGGCAGCAGGGTGAAGTACCGCCTTGATACCCGCTCGGCCACGGCGCCGATCGCCGTTTCCAGCGCGTTCAGCCGGGGCGGCAGCCGAGCGGTGGTGACCATCTGGTCGGGCGAGTGCAATACGTCCCGCACGATATCCCTGGCTTCCTGCAGCAGCGGGTCCATCGCGCTCAGCAGCGAATCCCCGTCCTCCACGATCTCGCGCAGCAACTCGCGCGCGGCAACAAGCTGGAATGCCAGACCGCGGGGGTTTCCGTCATCCGCCAGGATCAGGTCCAGTGCCGGCGCGGGCTGCAGCACCGCCAGATATCGCGTCCTGTAGGTGATGATGGAGTCGCGCAGTTCCAGGCCCAGACGCAATCCGGCCTCCACGCGCCCGGGCTGGGTCAGGGCGCCGGGCTGATCCAGCACCCGGGACAGTTCCGCGGCGATGGCCCGGGCACGTTCGATCCGCCGGCCGAAATCCAGGAACAGCCGGCCACCGCCGCGCACCATGTTTTCGGCGGCCAGCCCGGCCACGGCGGCGGCAAATTCCAGTATTTCCGCGGTCAGGGCGGATGCGTGCTCCAGCGCCCGGGCGTTGGCGGCCGGCGGCAGCTTCTTCATATTTTCGCCCAGCACACGCAGGGAGCGGGTCAGGACCGCGTGCATCTCCCCGGTCAGGCGGTCGCGCAACTGGTCCACCTGCCGGGAGACATGGGCCAGCACACGCCGCATGCCGCCGTCCGGGCGGAACGCGCGCATAACGGCGGACGCCAGCATACCGACGCCCAGAACGCTGGCGTCTTCGGGTTCCATCATTTGCACGTCGGTCAGTCTTGCGACCAGTATCTGCATCTCGGCTATTTCGCGCGCGGTGGGCGAGGGACGCAGAATCCGGGCGATTATCGCGCGTTGCAGGCGCGCGGCCTCTTCCAGACGTTCCAGATAGCGGCCCAGCCAGTAGAAATTGTCAGCGACGCGGGATGGCAGGTCGCCCGCGGTGCGGCGGATCGCCAGGGTCGGGGTCAGCAGGCCGAGTGCGCTTTGGACGGTGCTGCTTTCGTCCTCCATCACCCAGACGTCCTTCGACAGTGCGTTACGCGGCAGCCGTCCGGCGAGAGCGTCTTCCTCCGACAGGGCGCGCGCCAGTCCGCCGGGGAAGGCGCGCCATTCGGTACCGTCGAAGGTCATGAACATGCGCAGGGCGATCGGCTTGGCATCCAGTCCGTGCGGGCCGGTGCAGGGGGCAACGGACGGGGTTGGTGCCATTGTCGCGGCGTAGTCCTGCGGGGTGGCGGCGATTTGGGCGGCCAGTTCCCCGCGTTCGGCGGAGGACAGCATCATGGGAACCACGGGCGGGGTACTGCCGTCGGTCGCTTTGCGCACCAGCCAGCCTTCCAGGTCGCGCAGCACGGTACGCACCATGGCGCCTTCTCCCAGCCATAGCGTGGCCTGACTGGCGAGTTGCAGGTCCTGGCCCAGCAGCCGCCGGGCGAGAGCGGGCAGGAAGGCGGCGAGAGCGGGGGCTTCGGTGAGGGCGGAACCGGCGTCGTTGACCATACGAACCGATCCGCCGCGGATGGCATCGAGCAATCCGGGGACGCCGCCGCCGGCCGACAATTCCAGCGAGTCGATACGATGGCCGGATTGCCGCCGCATCAGCACGCTGATGCGTTGCAGACCGCGCAAGGTTTTCAGGAACACCTGGCCGTTGCGCATGGTCAGGTCGCCGGCCTCGACCAGGCCGATCGACATTTCGCGCGACAGCAGCACATGTTCGAACCACATCGGATCGGCATGGCCGCCGCTGAGCAGCGCGACGCCGGCACTGTCGTTCGGTGCCATGGCCTGCAGGGCATCGCTGGTGAGTTCCAGATGCTGGCGGAGCTGGCGGATGCGCTGGGACTGGAACAGTTCGGGGACGATGCGCGACAGGATGCGGCGGTTTTCCAGTGCGTAGGCGAGACCTTGGGCCTGTCCGGTACGGTCGGCCAGCACGCGCCATGCGCCGTCGGGGCCGCGCAGCATGTCGGCGGCATAGAACATCAGGCGCCGGTCGCGGCGGCGGCCGTCCGCGTCGCGGCACGGGCGCAAAAACGACGGATTGGGGTAGATCAGTTCGGGCGGGATCAGGCCCTCGGCCATGAGATTCCGCGGGCCGTAGATGTCGGCCAGGATCAGTTCCAGCAACTGGGCACGCTGGGCCAGGCCGGCTTCGAGCGAGGCGAATTCCGCAGCCGATATCAGCAGCGGGATAGGGTCGCAGCGCCAGTTGACAGAGCGTTCGCCCGGCAGGATCGCGGTGATGCCTTCCTCGGCGAAGGCCTGTTCGAGAAGATTGGCGCGGTCGGACAGCGTTTCGTGCCCAAGGGCGAACATAGTCGATAGCAGAGAGCGCCAATGCGGCTTGGCTGCGCCCGACCCATCCGCCATTTCATCGAGCGGGTTTCCGTGATCCATCAGGCGCGGCCGACCTGGCCGGAATGGCTTAGTAGCGCCGCCACACCATTGCAGGCACGCACACTGTCTTCCTCTTCTCGTCTCGAAGCGGGCAGGGTGCCACGGGGTTGAAACACTTGTCCAGCAACGCGAGGGGGTATCGTGCCGCGACGCACGATCGCGGCGGGGGTGACAGTCAGGCGGGTGACAGTCAGGCGGCGGGTTTCAATGCGTCTATCCGGCCGGCGGATCGCGGGCGACGCGGTGCCGCGGCAATCCGGGGTTCGGCCCGGCGGGTGCCGGTCAGGCGGCGGTACAGCGTTTCGTATTCCGCTGCCGCGTCCGGCCAGCCAAAGCCCCGGCCCATCGCCGCGCGCCGCATTTCGGCCAGGCGGGCAGCATCGTCGAACGTGTCGAAGGCTCTGCGGCAGGCGGCCATCAACCCGCCCGCGGTCAGCGTGCTGAACAGGAAGCCGGTTGTCCCGTCGCCGATCGTATCCGCCAGTCCGCCGGTCGCATGGGCGATCGGCAGCGCGCCATAGCGCTGCGCCTGCATCTGCGTCAGGCCGCACGGTTCGAATCGCGACGGCATCAAGGTGAAGTCGCTGGCCGCGACGACCCGCCGGCCCATGGTTTCGTTGAAACCGATCAGCACGCCGATATCGTCGCGATGCTGGCGGGAGGTGTGGCAGAGCATCTGTTCGATCGCCGGATCGCCCAGCCCGAGGATGGCGATCTGGCCGCCGTTTCCGACGATATCGTTGGCCGCTTCGGCCACCAGGTCCAGGCCCTTTTGATGCACCAGCCGCGAGACGATGCCGAACAGCGGCCCCCGTGACGGGCGCAGGCACAGGGCATTGCGTACCACCGTGGCATTAGCCTGTTTGCCCCTCAGGTCGTCCGGATCGAAATGGTAGGGCAGATACGGGTCGGTCTCCGGGTCCCAGCTGTCGTCGATCCCGTTCACGATGCCCGACAGGCGTCCCTGTGCCGTTCGGGTGGCCATCAGCCCGTGCAGCCCCGCGCCCAGCGCCTCGGTGGCGATTTCGGAGGCGTAGGTCGGGCTGACAGCAACAACGTGGCTGGCATAGAAGCTGCCGGCCTTCAGGAAGGATACAAGGCCGTGGAATTCGACGCCGTGGATATCGAACGCGGCGTCTGGAATAGCCAGCAGGCTGCGTTTGGCGGCAGCGAAGTTGCCTTGATAGGCGATATTGTGGATGGTCAGGACGGTTGGGATCCCGAAGCCGTCCCATTGCATATAAGCCGGTGTCAGGCCACCCGGCCAGTCGTTCGCATGCACGAGATCCGGTGTCCAGTCCAAGCCGGCCCGACCGGCCGCGATGTCGGCGGCCGCCAGGGACAGCCGGGCGAACCGCAGGTCGTTATCGGGCCAATCCGATCCATCGGGCGCACAATACGGGGTGCCGCGCCGGTCGAACAGGGCGGGTGAATCCACCAGATACAAGGTTATGCCGTCCGCGGTCCTGGCCTGGCCAAGCCGGGCGGGGGGAATGCCGGCGCGGCCGGGCAGGTGGGCAACCCAGCGAATGGCGGGCAGTTTCGCGAAGACTTCGCGGTATGCGGGCATCAGCACGCGAACCCCGATACCGCGGCGGATCAGGGCCGGGGGCAGACCCGCCGATACATCGCCCAGGCCGCCGGCCTTCGCGAGGCCCGCCATTTCGCTTGTCACGAACAGCACGTTCAAGTGTGTCATCCGCCGCTCCCCCGATCTTGCGGACACGCCGTCCTTATTCAGACAATTCTTGCCTTCGAGGGAGACCAGGTCAGCGGAACCGCCCGGTGTCACGAAAGCGCTTGGGAAAGGAGAGTTGGCGGACGGCTTCGTGCCGCCAACGCAATTTTCCGTTACCCGCGATATGGGGATCACGGACGGCGAAAGCGATGTTTTTTTATTACGATTTTGCCACCAAAGGCGGCTTTGCGCGTGGCTTCTGCTTTCCGCTCGGCGGAATGTTGTGTATTCGGCACAAATGGGCCGGCCGGGGTGCTTCCCCGCCGCGCGCGGCAGCCGAATGTTCCGCCCGGGCGCCCGTTCGGGCCAGGTCTTTGTTACGGCCGGGACAATGAAATCGCCCGGGATGCCCGCCCGGGCCCGGCTTTCCACCGGAAGCATTGCAGCGCGCGCGGGCCGCATGGCCGCCAACAACCTCTTGTGAACCGGGCACGCGGGGGTTAAGCCCAGCGCCTTCCCAAGCCCCCTCCCGCATCGCGGGTTTTCGCGCATAAAGGTTCACTGGATGTTCTCCCGGTTGCTCGGCTTCATGTCGGCCGACATGGCCATCGATCTCGGCACCGCCAATACGCTGGTCTATGTGAAAGGCCGCGGCATCGTGCTGGCCGAACCCAGCGTCGTCGCCATTGCCGATGTCCGCGGCAAAAAGCAGGTCGTGGCGGTCGGCGAAGAGGCCAAGCTGATGCTGGGCCGCACGCCCGGGTATATCACCGCCTCCCGCCCGCTGCGCGACGGGGTGATCGCCGACTTCGAGGTGGCGGAGGAGATGATCAAGCATTTCATCCGCAAGGTGCATAACCGGCGCGGCTTCGCCTCGCCGCTGATTATTGTCTGCGTGCCGTCCGGCTCGACCGCGGTGGAACGGCGGGCGATTCAGGAAAGCGCGGAAAGCGCCGGGGCGCGGCGGGTGCAGTTGATCGAGGAACCCATGGCCGCGGCGATCGGGGCCGGGCTGCCGGTGACCGAACCCTCGGGCAGCATGGTGGTCGATATCGGCGGCGGCACGACCGAAGTCGCGGTGATCTCGCTCGGCGGCATCGTCTATGCGCGTAGCGTGCGGACCGGTGGCGACAAGATGGACGAGGCTATCATCAGCTATATCCGCCGGCACCATAACCTGCTGATCGGCGAGTCCTCGGCTGAACGGCTGAAGATGGATATCGGTGCCGCCGCGCCGGACGAAAGCGGCGACGAAGGCCCGTACCGGGAAGTGCGCGGCCGCGACCTGATGAACGGGGTGCCGCGCGAGGTGCTGGTCAGCCAGCGCCAGGTCTCCGAAAGCCTGATGGAGCCGGTTTCAGCGATCGTGGAAGCGGTGAAGGTGGCGCTGGAGAACACGCCGCCGGAACTGGCGGCCGACATCGTGGACAAGGGCATCGTGCTGACCGGCGGCGGGGCGCTGCTGTACCGGCTGGATCAGGTGCTG
>JAKBCJ010000288.1 GCA_021807975.1 Pseudomonadota bacterium
GCGCCGCGCCCCAAGCGGGCGGCTGCCGGATAGCACAACAAGACCCTGAGGAGACGATAATGACCAACGCCGTAATCGCGGGCTATGTCCGCTCTCCATTTCATTTCGCCTCCAAGGGCGGGCTGGCTCGCGTGCGACCGGACGACATGGCGGCCGGGGTGGTGCGGGCACTGATCGCGCGCACCGGGGTCAGGCCCGAGGATATCGAGGACATTATCGTCGGCTGTGCCTTCCCCGAGGGCGAGCAGGGCCTGAACGTCGCCCGCCTGATCGGGCTGCTGGCCGACCTGCCGCTGTCGGTCGCGGGCGTCACCGTCAACCGGTTCTGCGGATCGTCGATGCAGTCGATCCATATCGCGGCCGGTCAGATCGCCTTAGGCGCGGGGGATGTATTCGTCTGCGCCGGCATCGAAAGCATGAGCCGGGTGCCGATGATGGGCTACAATCCGCTGATCAACCCGGCGCTGATGAAGTCGATGCCCGCCGCGTATATCGGCATGGGCGAAACGGCGGAAAACGTCGCCCGCAAATGGCAGATTCCGCGCGCTGAACAGGAAGCCTTCGCCGTCCGCAGCCACCAGTTGGCCGCCGCGGCCGCCAGCAGCGGTCGGTTCGACGCAGAGATCGTGCCGATCGTCGGCAAGGCCGGTTCGGTCGGCCAGGATGGCTGTATTCGCCCGGAAACGACGGCGGAAACACTGGCCGGGCTGAAGCCGGCCTTCGACAAGGATGGCACAGTGACCGCCGGCACATCTTCGCCGCTGACCGATGGCGCCGCCGCCGTCCTGGTGTGCAGCGAGGCTTATGCCGACAAGCACCACATTCAGCCCCTTGCCAGGATCAAGTCCATCGCGGTCGCCGGTTGCGCCCCGGAAATTATGGGGATCGGGCCGGTCGCAGCGACCAGAAAGGCGCTGGCACGCGCGGGGCTGGAAATCGGGGCGATCGACGTGGTCGAACTGAACGAAGCTTTCGCCAGCCAGGCACTCGCCTGCGTTCGGGAACTGGGTATCCGCGAGGACATCGTGAACCTGGACGGCGGCGCCATCGCGCTAGGTCATCCCCTGGGGGCCACGGGTGCCCGTATCACCGGCAAGGCGGCCTCGTTGCTGGCACGTACCGGCGGGCGCTATGCGCTGGCCAGCCAGTGCATCGGCGGCGGTCAGGGCATCGCCACGATCCTGGAGCGCGTCTGATGATCCGCCGCGTCGGAGTTATCGGCGCCGGCACCATGGGCGCGGGAATCGCCGCCCAGGTGGCGAATGCCGGCGTGCCGGTGGTGCTGCTGGATATCGTTCCGGCTGGCGCGAACAATCGCAATATCCTGGCCGAGGGCGCCATCGCCCGTATGCGCAAGGCCGAACCGGCGGCTTTTATGCACGACGGCGCGGCGAAGCTGATCGAACCCGGCAACCTGGAAGACGATCTGGGCAAACTGTCGGATTGCGACTGGATTATCGAGGCGGTGCTGGAACGCACAGACATCAAGCAGGCGCTGTACAGCAAGCTGGAAGCGGTGCGCCGGCCGGGCAGCGCGATCAGTTCCAACACCTCCACCATCGCGCTGAAGGTGCTGACTGAGGGCATGAGCGAGGCGTTCCGGCGCGACTTCCTGATTACCCATTTCTTCAACCCGCCCCGCTACATGCGATTGCTGGAAATCGTGGCCGGTTCGGAGACGGCACCCGAAACAGTGGCCGCCGTCGCGCAATTCGCCGATGTCGGGTTGGGTAAGAGCATTGTGCGCTGCGAGGACTCGCCCGGTTTCATTGCCAACCGGCTGGGCATCTACTGGATGCAGGTCGCCGTGACCGGGGCGTTCGATCTGGGCCTGACGGTGGAAGAAGCAGACGCGATCGTCGGGCCGCCGATGGGCATTCCGAAGACCGGGGTATTTGGGCTGATGGACCTGGTGGGGATCGACCTCGGGCCGCATGTGAATGCCTCGATGCGGGCGGTGCTGCCGGCGTCCGACGCATTTCACAGCGTGGACCGGGACATCCCGTTGATCGGGCGGATGATCGCGCAGGGGCTGACCGGGCGGAAGGGCAAGGGCGGCTTCTACCGCATGGATCGGGCCGGCGGCGGACGCAGCAAGCTGGCGATGGATCTGGCGAGCGGGGAATACCGGCCGGAGCAGAAGCCGGCGCTGCCGGAAATCGCGGCGGCGGGACGCGATCTGCGGGCGCTGCTGTCGGCCCAAACCAAGGCCGGGATCTACGCGTTTCAGGTGCTGGCGCGCACCATCGCCTATGCCGCCACGCTGATCCCCGAAGCCGCTGCGTCCGTCGCCGATATCGATGAGGCCATGCGGCTGGGCTACGCCTGGCGCTGGGGTCCGTTCGAACTGGCCGACAAACTGGGGACCGCGTGGCTGGCCGAACGCCTGACCGCCGAGGGCCTGACCGTGCCGAAGCTGCTGGCGGACGCGGCCGGGAAGACATTCTACCGGGTCCATGAGGGCCGGCGGCAATATCTCGCCCCCGACGCCACGTACCGGGATGTGCTGCGAGCCCCCGGAGTTTTGTTGCTTGGGGATATCAAGCTGGCGTCGAAGCCGGTGCTGAAGAATGCGTCCGCCTCGCTGTGGGATATCGGCGATGGCGTGGTGTGCTTTGAGTTCACCTCGAAGTCCAACGCCCTGGACGACAAGATCGTCGATCTGCTGAACAAGACGATCGAGTTGGTGAAGGCGCGCTACAAGGCGCTGGTGATCTATAACGAGGGCGGCAATTTCTCCCTGGGCGCCAACCTTGGCCTGGCACTGTTTGCCGCCAACATCGCCGCCTGGGGTGAGATCGAAAAGTCGATTGCCGCCGGCCAGAATGCCTATAAGGCGCTGAAATACGCCCCGTTCCCGGTTGTCGCGGCCCCGGCCGGCATGGCGTTGGGCGGCGGGTGTGAGATCGTGCTGCATGCCGACGCGGTGCAGGCGCATGCCGAAACCTATATCGGCCTGGTGGAAGCCGGCGTCGGCCTGATCCCAGGCTGGGGCGGCTGCGGTGAAATGCTGGCCCGCTGGCGCGCGGAACCGAAACTGCCGCGCGGCCCGATGCCAGCGCCGGCGAAGGTGTTCGAGGGTATCAGCACGGCCGATGTCTCCAAATCCGCGCATCAGGCGATGGAAAAGAAGTTCCTGCGCCCGACTGACGGCATCAGCATGAACCGCGACCGGTTGCTGGCGGATGCGAAACGAAAAGCCTTGTCGCTGGTCGAGGGTTATCAGCCGCCGAAGCCCCCCGAATTCGTGCTGCCCGGCCCATCCGGACGCGCCGGGCTGTATGCGGCCGCTGAAGGTTTCCATAAGCGCGGGCTGGCAACGGACCACGATCTGGTGGTGGCGGACGCCCTGGCCGAGGTGCTGTCGGGCGGCGACACTGACATCATCGACACGATGACCGAACAGCAGGTGATGGACCTGGAACGTAAGGCGTTCATGCGGCTGATCCGTTCGGCACCGACGCTGGCCCGGGTGGAACACACGCTGGAAACCGGCAAGCCGTTACGGAATTAGGATGCCCGCATACCGTCTTGGCGGGCGCAGGCCCGCCATCCACGCCTTTGACGACAATACTCCCTCAAGGCCCCGCGCCGGCCGCGACGCCGTATCGCAGAAGGAATTTCACCATGCAGACCTATAAAGCGCCGCTCCGCGACATGCGCTTCGTCCTGCACGAACTGCACGACAGCGCCGGCCTGACGCGCCTGAACGGGCTGGAGGATGTCTCCCCCGACCTGATGGACTCCATCCTGGAAGAAGCCGCCAAACTGGCCGAGGAAGTCCTGCTGCCGACCAACGCAGCGGGCGACGAAATCGGCTGCGTGCTCGAAAACGGCGTCGTTCGCACGCCCAAAGGGTTCAAGCAGGCCTACGACACATTCCGTTCGGGCGGCTGGACTGCCGTGTCCGCCGATCCGCGCTACGGCGGCCAGGGCCTGCCGGAGAGCCTGAATAAGCTGGTGGAGGAAATGATCTGCTCCGCCAATCTGGCGTTCAGTCTCTATCCCGGCCTGACCCACGGCGCGTATCAGGCGATCGCCAGCCACGCCACCGACGAGCTGAAAGACGCCTATCTGCCGAAAATGGTCGATGGTACCTGGTCCGGCACCATGTGCCTGACCGAGGCGCATTGCGGCACCGATTTGGGCATGCTGCGCACCCGCGCCGTACCGGTTGGCGATGGCAGCTACAAGGTCAGCGGCTCCAAGATTTTTATCAGTGCCGGTGAACACGATCTGACGGAGAACATTATCCACCTCGTGCTTGCCCGTTTGCCGGACGCGCCGAAAGGCACCCGCGGGATCAGCCTGTTCCTGGTGCCCAAGTATATTCCGTCGCCGGACGGACGGCCCGGGGCGCGCAACGGCGTGGTTTGCACCGCGCTGGAGCATAAAATGGGCATCAAAGGCTCCGCCACCTGCCAACTGACGTTCGAGGACGCCACCGGCTGGCTGGTCGGCGAACCGAACAAGGGCCTGGCCTGCATGTTCACCATGATGAACAGCGAACGCCTGTCGGTTGGCATCCAGGGGCTGGGTGCAGCGGAAACCAGCTACCAGAGCGCCGTCGCCTATGCCCGCGACCGCATCCAGGGCCGCAGCCTGAGCGGCGCCAAGGCCGCCGACAAGCAAGCCGACCCGATCATCGTGCATCCCGACGTGCGCCGCATGCTGCTAACCATCCGTTCCTACACCGAAGGCTGCCGAGCCCTGGGCGGCTGGGTCGCTCGGGAGTTGGACGAGATGGAACGGTCGGACGACCCCGATGCCCGCAAGCGCGCGGGGGACTTCACCGCGCTGATGACCCCGGTGGTGAAGGCGCTGTTCACCGATCTGGGGTTCGAGGCGACCAATATCGGCATGCAGGTCTATGGCGGCCACGGCTACATCCGCGACCACGGGATGGAGCAGTTGGTGCGCGATGCCCGTATCTCGATGATCTACGAGGGCACCAACGGCATCCAGGCGCTGGACCTGGTGGGCCGGAAACTGCCGCAAGGCGCGGGGCGGATGCTGCGGACGTTCTTCCATCCGGTCAGCGCGTTCATCGAGCGTAACAGCGCGCATCCTGTGCTTGGCGACATGGTCAAGGGCTTCGGCAAAGCATTCGGTGCGCTGCAACTGGCGACGGCCGAGGTAGCAGCCAAGGGTATGGCCGACCCCGAGGAAGCCGGCGCCGCCGCAACTGAATACCTGCACTTGTTCGGGTTGGTCGCGCTTGGCTTTATGTGGGCACGGACGGCCGTGATCGCGGTGGAGAAGCTGGCCACGCCCGATGCGGATGCCGGATTCTATAAGGCTAAACTGACGACGGCCCGGTTTTACATGGAACGGGTGCTGCCCCGTGTTGGCGGATTGCTGGTTGCGATCAAAGCGGGCAAGGGCGCGATGATGGAGATGGAGGAGGCGCTGTTCTGACGTGCAGCCCTAATCGATCGCGGTGATCGCTTCCTCCACATCCCGCAGCCTGTCCTTGCCGAAGAAGATCGCGTCGCCGACGAAGAACGTGGGTGAACCGAAGGTGCCGCGCGCGACCGATGCTTCGGTGTTGGCGATCAGGCGGGATTTGACCACCGGGTCCTGAATCCGAGCGAATATTGTGTCGGCGTCCAGTCCGGAGGCGGTCAGCGCGGCGCGGAACACGTCGGGCTCGTCCAGTTTTTTCGGGGCCTCCCACATATGATGGAACATGGCGTCAACGTAGCCGGCCAGCCCGCCGTCGATTTCCGCCGCGGCCGCGCCGCGCATGATCATCAGGGTGTTGACCGGAAAGAATGGGTTGCGGATGTAGTCCCCGATCCGGTGGCGGCGCAGGAAGCGTTCGGTTTCCAGACGTTCATACGCCAGTTTGTTGTGGATTCCGGCGAACGCTTCGACCGGGGAGCGGTTGCCGGTGGCCTTGAAGACACCGCCCAGCAGTACCGGGACGTAGCGAAACCGGACCTTGGCGCGGGCTTCGATGGCGGGAATAACGCGGTGGGCGAGATAGGCATTCGGGCTGCCGAAATCGAAATGGAACTCTGCTTGCATGGTCGTTGCTCCCGCTTGTTGCGCCGATCCAGCCCATTGACGGACGGGTCGGTTATCACCAACTATCAAGATTATAGTTTCTAAGCGAGTGCTTGTAAAATGCAGCGCAAGAGTTTCAGCTCCATGCAATGTCCGATCGCGCGGGGGCTGGAGCATGTCGGCGAATGGTGGAGTATTCTGATCCTGCGCGATGCTTTCCGCGGGCTGACGCGATTCGATGAGTTCTCCGACAGTCTGGGGATCGCGCCGAATATGCTGACGCGGCGGCTGACGGCACTCGTGGAGTCGGGCCTGC
>JAKBCJ010000289.1 GCA_021807975.1 Pseudomonadota bacterium
CATCTTCCTCGAAGAAAAAGAACGCTACGGCTGTGCTCGGCTGAACGACATGGGCATGACCATGATCGGCCCGCTGCTGATCAAGTTCGGCCGTCCGGACCAGCAGCAATACTTCCTGCCGAAAATCCTGTCGGGCGAGCACATCTGGTGCCAGGGCTACAGCGAACCCAACGCCGGATCCGACCTCGCGTCCCTGCGCACCGAGGCGGTGCTGGACGGCGATCACTGGGTCGTGAACGGCCAGAAGATCTGGACCTCCTTGGCGATGGACGCGAACTGGATATTCCTGCTGGTCCGCACCGACAAGCAGGCCAAGAAGCAGGACGGCATCAGCTTCCTGCTGGTGCCGATGGACACCCCCGGCATCACCGTCCGCCCGATCACCAATATCGATATGGCCGACGAGTTCTGCGAAACCTTCTTCGATAACGTCCGCGTCCCCAAGGACAACCTTGTCGGCCAGATCAACAAGGGCTGGACGATGGCCAAGGCGCTGCTGGGGTTTGAGCGGATCGGCTCCGGCTCCCCCCGTCAATCCGCCTATGCGCTGAAGCGGCTGAGGCTGCTGGCGGAGCGGATGGGCGTATGGGACGACGACCAGTTCCAGGACCGCTACACCCGCCTGCGGCTGGACCTGGAAGACCACAAGGACCTGTATGAGACATTCGTGGAAAAAGTCCGCCGCGGCGAAAGTCTCGGCCCGGATGTGTCGATGCTGAAGGTCAATCAAACCGAACTGTATCAGCGCATTACCGAGACGATGCTGGATATTGCCGGGGAATACGGCGCCGGACTGGGTCCGATGGACGGCAACCGCGATCTGAACCCGGCCGGGTTGTTCCTGCAATCGCGCCCCTCCAGTATTTACGCGGGGTCGAACGAGATTCAGCGAAATATCCTTGCGAAGAACGTGCTGGAATTGCCCGGTTAATCTTTCTTTAATTGTTTGGTCCTAAACCCGGGGTTCTTCTCGAACCCGGGCAGGACCAATATGCGAAATATACTCAGCAACTGGACCATTGGCGTCAGGTTGCAAATGGCTACGGTGGTGACGGTCTTGGCCTGTGCGGCGATCCTGATCGCCGTTCAGGTCATCGAATCCGGCCGTCTGTATGACGGGCGGGTCAGCCTGTTGCAATCCATCGATGATACGGCCTCGGGCGTCGTCGGTGCCTATTATGCCGAGGAAACCGCGGGCCGGCTGACACGCGGCGAAGCGCAGGCACGCGCCGCCGCCGCGATCCGCGCCATGCGCTACCAGGGCGACGAGTATATTTTCGTCACCGATATGACCCCTCGCATGGTCATGCATCCGGTCAAGCCGGATCTGGATGGTAAGGACTTGTCCGGCATCGCCGATCCGAACGGAAAGCATCTGTTCAATGCAATGGTCGATGTGGTGAAAGCCCGCGGTTCGGGAACCGTTCCGTACATGTGGCCGCGCCCCGGTTCCGCCGATCCGGTTCCCAAACTGACCTATGTAGAAGGTTTTGCGCCTTGGGGCTGGGTCATCGGCACCGGGCTTTATGTGGATGACCTGGATGCCGCGCGCCATCACCTGGCTTGGACACTGACGACCTTCGGCCTGGCTGCTGCCGCTTTGCTGGGCGGCGTTGTTTGGGTGCTGGGGCGCGGCGTCAGCCGCCCGGTCCAGGCGCTGACCGCCGCCACCCAGTCGCTCGCCCAAGGGAACCTGGAAACCCCAATCCCCGGCCAGCAGCGCGGGGATGAAATTGGATCGATGGCGCAGGCGTTGGTCGTGCTGCGCGATGCCGCCGCCGCCAGGCGCAAACTGCAAAGCGATATCGAGCAGGAGCGGCTGGCGAAGGACCGGCGGCAGGCGGCGATCGAGCGCCATACCCAGGATTTCGGCTCGACCATCGTGTCGGTGATGGCGAAGCTCACGCAGTCGTCCGCCGCGATGCACAAAGCCTCCAACGAGATGGTGGAAGCCGTGGCCCGCACCCAGGAACGGGCCATGGCGACTGCCCAAGGCGCGCGCGAATCCTCCATGAACCTCTCGACCGTCGTGTCGGCGGCCGAACAAATGTCCGCGAGCGTGAACGAAATCAGCCAGCAGATATCCCGGGTCACCGGGGCGGCGAGGGATGCGGCCGAACGGGTATCGCAGACCGACGAGAAAGTGCTGCATCTGGCCCGAGCGGCGGAACAGATCGGCGAGGTCGTGGGCCTGATCAGTGATATCGCTGGTCAAACCAACCTGCTGGCGTTGAACGCGACGATCGAAGCGGCCCGGGCAGGGGAGGCGGGTAAGGGCTTCGCCGTTGTCGCCAGCGAGGTGAAGACCCTGGCCGCGCAGACCGCGAAGGCCACGGGTGATATCGGCGCCCAGGTCGATGCCATCCGGACTGCCACGGCCGATACGGTGGCGATGGTATCGGGTGTGCGTGCCGCTATCGATCAGATGGATCAGGTGGTCTCGGCCATCGCCGCGGCGGTGGAGCAACAATCGGCCGCGACGCGGGAAATCGCGATGAACACCGGGACCGTTTCAGGCAGCACCCGGGCGGCGGTGCAGGCGATGGACGAAGTCTGTGCGGTGGTCGATGCATCGGATGCGACAAGCCGGACGGTGTCCGCCGAAGCGGGCGAGATCGCCTCGACATCGGAGCGGCTAAGAAGCGAGATGGACCAGTTCCTGAAAACCATGGCAAACCCGACCGACGACGACCGCCGCCGCTACGAACGTCTGGCCGGCGCCGGATTGCGTGGGGTATTCCAAAAGGGTCCGCATGCCGGCAAGCCGGCGTCGGTCAGGGACCTGTCGCGCGGCGGCGTCGCATTGCTGACCGATTGGGCGGCACCGGCCGGCGAGGCGGTTTCGATCGAGTTCGACGGGGCCCGGGGTGCGGCAGTTGGACGGGTCATTCGGGCGCAGGATGGCGTATTGGCACTGGCATTCGCCCAGGACCCGGCCAATCTGGCTATCGTGGACCGCGCGCTGGCGGCGCTTGAGACTGGCGCGAGGCGTGCCGCATGACGTAAAGGACAGGCTCGATGCCCCGGGCAGGCACGGGCCACGCCTATTCCCGCTCGGCATTCGTCTGCGTTGGGATGGCGCGCTCCTGCCTCCGGGGGATTTTCGATGAGTCGCGCACGTCTTGCCTTGGCCGCCGGCGCTTTTCTGGCAATCGCGCCGGCCCGGGCCGAACCATTCAAATGCCCCCATGTCGGCGGCGACTTCGTGTTCGGGCAGGAAGCGAATACCGACACTCTCGATCAGATGACGTCGCCGGCCATCTCGACCCGCAATATCGCCATGAACATCTACGAATCGCTGATGACGCGGGATGAGAACAACCATCCGATCCTGGAACTCGCCGCGGCGATGGACGAATCGCCCGACCAGTTGACCTATACATTCAAGCTGCGGCAGGGTATCCGGTTTCATAACGGTAAGCCGATGACTTCGGCCGATGTGGCTGCGTCGTTTGACCGCTATGCCAAGGTTGGCAGCCAGCGGTCCATCCTGGACAACGTCGATCGCTGGGACACCCCGGATCCGGCGACGTTCGTGATCCATATGAAGACAGTCCAGCCGACTTTTATCGAGGCGCTGTCGTCGTTCAGCGTGCCCATCGTTATCATTCCGTCGGAAAGCCGCGATGTTCCGGCCCAGCAACTGACCCGGCCGGTCGGCACCGGCCCCTATGAGTTCATGGAGGCGGTGCCGGGCAGTATGGTGAAGTTGAAGCGGTACGAAAACTACAGGCCGAACACCAGCTTTCAGGACCGCACCGGTTTGGGCGGCTATAAGCAAGCCTGCTTCGATACCGTTACATTCCGTATCGTTACCGAACCCGGCGCGCGCGTCGCCGGCCTGCGGTCGGGCGAGTTACAGGGCGTCGAGGACGTGCCCGCCGGCGCTGTCGCCGAACTGACCGCCGACAAGGCAATATCGGTTCTGCCGCTGAACAACTGGTGGATTCAGATCGCCACCCCGAACGTATCGAACCCGCCGACCGACAATCTGCTGGTCCGCAAGGCGATCCAGGCGGCGTTGGACATGGATGAAATCATGGGTGCGGCGTCCGACGGCAATTACCGGTTGAACGTCGGTTTCCAGTATCCCGGCCAGCCGGGCTACACCGATGCGGGCAAGCAAACCTACAACCAGCATAACCCCGATCTGGCGAAGAAGTACCTCGCCGAGGCCGGGTATCAGGGCGAACCGGTGGTGCTGCTGACCAACCAGGATTATCAGCCGATGTACAACGCGGCACTGGCGGTACAGCAGGAACTGCAAGCAGTCGGGATCAACGCGCAAATGACGGTGGTGGACTGGCCCGCCTCGATCCGGATGGCCCGGGACAGCACCGAGGGATGGAATCTGCGCTTCACCGGCTGGGGCACCCAGCCGGCGCTGGGTGCGCTTGCGACGATGCGGTTGCTGGTCCAGCCCAACGCCGCCTACCGGCCCAAGGATGGCAAGGACGATCCGGATATCCTGGCGGCCTGGAACGGCATGAACATGCTACCCACGCCCGAGGGCCGGCAAAAAGCCTTCGCCGCCATGCAGCGTCTGGTTCTGGATCGGGTTTACGCGCTGCCGTTCGGGGCGCTCACCAAAGTGCAGGCGGTGCGATCCAACGTCGGCGGTTTCGTGCCGTTCCGCATTCCGCGCATGGCAAACGTGTGGTTCGACCATTGATCCGGCGGCTGAAACGGGCGGTATGCGGCGAACCGGCATCGGCGCCGGACGTTTCGGTGCAGGCAAGGACAGCCGATTTTGGGGCTGGAGAAAAATAGCCGCTTCGATGGACGCACCTCGCCGGAGCGCGCCATCCACGCCTGTGCAGCCGGACCTCTTATACCAGCCGCCCGAAGCTTCGGCTCTTTTGTCAGTCGGCGGTCGGCTGGTGTCCTGTTGATTTGGCGCGCGGTCGCCCCACCAACCCCGCGCGCATACCAGTCGGCCCTTCGGGCCGCTGGTATTACGCCGCCGCGACCGCCATCTGGTTAGCCTCAATCTTCCGCCGAGCGGCTTCGCGGCGCGCGTCGAACTTAGCCAGGCGCCGGTGAGGGTTCGGATGGACTTCGTTCTCCGCCTCACCCGGCCGCTTTTGCGAACCCGCCCAGCCATGCGCGGCGATGTCGAAGATGATGTTCGACAGGTCGGTATGCTTCACCTCATACCCATCCGGATTGTTCGGGTCGCCCATGATCCAGGTGCCGCCCGCCGCCCGGGCCTGCTGGCCGGACACGATGATGTCGTCCACCCAGAACCCGATATGGTGGATACCGACGAAATCCACGCCCTTGCCCTGCGAGGCTTCCTCATCCTTGAAGTGCAGGATCGCGAGGTTGACCACCCCGTCGGTCAGGAACACCCCTTCGGCCAGCGGGCCGTCCAGTTCCGCGACCTCCTCAAGCCCGACGGTTGCCTTGTAATACTCCGCCGTTTCCCACGGATCGGCGACGCTGAGTGCGACGTGGCGCAGATAGCCTTTGCTTTTCACGGACATGGAAGGGCTCCCAGTCTTATTATGATCGGGGGAGTGTGACTCCGGTTCGGCGAAATGGGCAAGTTTCGTCGATGTGGCCGGGATCGGCATCAAAGATACCGTTCGAAATCCATCCGCTGATGCAAGACCCGGGCAATTATGACGCCGTTTGGGGTGTTGCGATAGAAAATGGAATGAATGGCGGTTTCTATCTTGCGGTAGGCGGATCGAATGTCGTTTGGGTCACGTTTGATCCCGGGAAACGCCGACAGCATGCGGAAGGTGTCATGCAAGCCCAGAATGTAGGTTTCAGCGGCGCCCGCACCCCATCGGAGAAGTGACTCTTCGGCAATGGCGACAATGTTGAAATCCGCTTCACGCGATTAAACATAGTTACTCACCGGCAATGACGCTTCGTTCCTTCACCGCGGCCCAGATGTCATGCACGCTCCGGTGGCTGACGCCGCTTTCCTCTCCGGCGACAAGCGCGGCTCGCAGCGCGGCGAGTTTGCTTTCCTGTTCCTCCAGCAGTCGCAGGCTGGCGCGTACCACATCGCTCGCGCTGCTGTAGCGGCCCGCGTCCACCTGCGCCTGGATGAAGCCGCTGAAGTGCTCATCGATGCTAAACGAGGTATTTTTCGACTTCGACATAGTATATTATACTAAAAATTGGTACCGCGCGTAAGACGTTCAGAAGTCATAGTCCCCTTCAGCCAGGCACGGCCAATCAACCCTAAGCCTGCTTCCGTTCGATCAAACTCCGCCGGATCTTCCGCCCACGCTCCACCTTGTCCTCGATATACGCGGTGTCGCCCCAGCGCACCGCACGGGCCATCGCCTGGGCGTCC